>CAJOQZ010000115.1 GCA_905236585.1 uncultured Lachnospiraceae bacterium | reverse complement strand
CGTGACAAGATCCAAAGAGGTCAGGTATTGGCTGCTCCGGGTACGGTTACCTGCCATAAGAAGTTTACGGCGCAGGTATATGTACTGCAGAAGGATGAAGGTGGACGTCATACGCCGTTCTTCAACAACTATCGTCCGCAGTTCTATTTCCGTACAACGGACGTTACAGGTGTCTGCAATCTGCCGGAAGGCGTAGAGATGTGCATGCCGGGCGACAACGTAGAAATGACGATCGAACTGATCCATCCGGTAGCGATGGAGCAGGGACTTACGTTCGCTATCCGCGAGGGTGGACGTACGGTAGGTTCGGGTCGTGTTGCTACGATCGTAGAGTAATCCGAACACAAAATATGTGAATGTGAAAAGGGTTCTTTAGGGTGTATGTTCTCCCTTTAGAACCCTTTTTTTGAAAAAAGAGGAGAGTATAAGATGTTTGCTAATTCATTGTGGGCGCTTCTGCCGCCGGTCATCGCGATCGCGCTGGCGTTGATTACAAAAGAGGTATATTCCTCGCTGATGATCGGAATTATTGCGGGAGGGTTGTTATACGCGGAGTTCAACCCGGTTGTGGCGATCAACCATGTATTCGTGGACGGCATGATCGCGCAGATCGCTGATCCGTGGAATGTCGGAATCCTGATTTTCCTCGTTGTCCTGGGAAGCGTGGTCATGCTGATGAACCGTGCGGGAGGTTCCGGCGCGTTCGGACGATGGGCATCGGAACATGTGAAAACGCCGGTCGGCGCACAGTTGGCGACGATCGCGCTCGGCGTATTGATCTTTATTGACGATTACTTCAACTGCTTAACCGTCGGTTCGGTCATGCGCCCGGTTACGGATAAGAACCGGATCTCGCGGGAAAAACTGGCATACCTGATCGATGCTACGGCGGCGCCGGTCTGCATCATTGCACCGATATCGTCATGGGCGGCGGCGGTGACCGGCTTTGTTGACGGAGCGAACGGGCTGACGCTGTTTATCCGGGCGATCCCGTACAACTTGTACGCGTTTTTGACGTTTGTTATGATGCTGACGCTTGCACTCGGGAAGTTTGACTACGGCAGTATGAAAAAAGCCGAAAAGGAACATAAAGAGGCGATTATGCCGGACGGGACGCTGCGCCATTCGAGCATTACGGGCGCGGAGGATCAGCCGAATCCGCCGGTATCGGAACGAGGACGCGTCATCCATCTTGTGTTGCCGATCGTGTCGCTGATCGTTTGCTGCGTCATCGGCATGATCTATACGGGAGGATTCTTTGACGGGGAAAGTTTTGTGGATGCCTTTGCAAATGCGGATGCGTCTGTCGGACTGGTATTAGGCTCGATGGTGGCGCTTTTCATTACGATCATCTTCTATCTGGCGACGAGGGTGCTGAATTTTGAGGAATGCATGAATGCGGTTCCCGAAGGGTTTAAGAGCATGGTGCCGGCGATTTTGATATTGACGCTGGCATGGACTTTAAAGGGCATGACCGATTCCCTCGGCGCGGCGGAGTATGTCGCGGGATTGGTGGAAAATTTTGCGGAAAACGGAATGATTATGGGTTTTCTTCCGGCGTTCGTATTTTTGATCGGAGCGTTTTTAGCGTTTGCAACCGGGACGTCGTGGGGAACTTTCGGGCTTTTGATTCCGATTGTCGTCAGTGCGTTCCACAGTGACGTGAACAATGAATTGATGATTATTGCGATCTCCGCCTGCATGGCGGGCGCGGTCTGCGGCGACCACTGCTCGCCGATCTCGGATACAACGATCATGGCGTCTGCCGGGGCACAGTGCGAGCATATCCGCCATGTATCAACCCAGCTGCCTTACGCGGCGACGGTGGCGGCGGTGTCGTTCGTCGGGTACATCGTGGCGGGGTTCGCCCGCAGCTGGCTTGTCGCCCTGCCGGTCGGCATTGCAATGATGCTTGCCACCCTTCTTGTGATAAGGCAGAGAACGGAAGCGACAGAGAAGTAGGAAAAGGAGAACAGGAAAAACAAACAGGCCTGCGGACAAAACCGCAGGCTTTTATTATGACATTTCCAATAATCTGCCCGTATCTACGTTTATCGTGACGAAATCAGTTGAATTTCTTTTCATATTGAAAAGACAAATATTCATCCCGTGCGTTGCCCTGCTAATAGAGATCCCGCATAGTTACGCCTCAATTAACTCGTGTGGTTCATAGTGACCGGATTCAAAATCTATACGGCGGCGTTTTAATTCAGAAGCCTCAGCGGGCGTAAGATAGTTTTCGTCTAAAGCAGAAAAAGCCATGCCCTGCTGACGGATTGCCTGTTTCATATGTGCGATGTATATATAACATATGATAAAGAATGAAATTATCTGTTGATGCTGGGATTATCCGTCCGGCCGACAAGATAATCCAAAGAGACATTAAAATAATCCGCAATTTGGATGAGGGTGTCATAGTCAGGCTTGCGGACGCCGTTTTCAAATCGGCTGATGGAGTTTTGCGTCAGACATAGATCCATCGCTAAACGGACTTGAGACAGGTGTCGTTGCTTTCGTAATGCTTTTAATCTGAATCTCATAGATGTTTACCTTGACCGAATTATCCCAAACTGGTATATTAAAAATATCCCGATTTGGGATATATTTCATAGTAGGGAGAATACACCGTCCTTATAGGAGGGGATTATCAGATGAAGAAAAGAAAGACAAAAGGGATAACAATAGATGGAGCAAATGGAAATTAGATTTTTACGGAGCGTAAGGACGATGCCTGATGACAAGAGGGGAAGGGTTTTTATTGCAGCAATTCATCGAGCGTCCGATTAAGAACGGACGCAAGAACTTTAAGTTCAATATCGGTTACAAAACGCTTGCCGCATTCGATGCGTTGGATCGCGTTTTTATCAACATCAAGACCCGCAACCTGCAAGCGGTCAGCAAGTTCACGCTGTGAAATATGAAGTTCCGTGCGGAAATGGGAAATATTTTTTCCGCAGATATTATTCAGTCCGTCGGGCGTTTTATTGATAAACATATGGCACCTCATTTGACATTTAGTGATTGTCACGGGGAATATTTTGTGCTACTATAAATAAAAAATGACATTCAGTGAATGTCAAAATAAAAAGGAGAAGAAATGGAAGAAAAAGTGATAACCGGCTACCCGTCCATAGATAAGCCGTGGCTGAAATATTATACGGAAGAAGAACAAAGTAACGAACTTCCGCAAAATACCATTTGGAATGAGGTGTTCCGACGCAATCAGGATAATCTCGACCGTGTTGCGCTCAATTATTACGGCACAAAAATCACCTATGGCGAACTTTTTTCAACAGTTGAAATCATTGCCGGTAAACTTTCCACGATGGGCGTCCGCGAAGGGGATGTTGTAACGATTTTACCCGTCAATACACCCGAGCATATTTATGTTTTTCTTGCGTGTAATTATATCGGCGCGACCGCAAACTTCATATTCGGCGGTTCGGAGCAGGATGAACTTGTCGCGGCAATCGAGGGCGTCCGTTCCAAGATTGTTTTCACACTGGATATGTTCTTGGAAAATGTCCGGGCTGTCATAGACAGAACGAATGTAAAAAAGGTAATTGTCAGCAGCCTGCTGACATCAATGTCTGCGCCGGACCGGCTGGGTGCGCGTTTCATAAAAGGGATGAAGGCAATCCCGGTTCCGTCAGACAATCGCTTTATGCGGTGGAAAGATTTTCTTAATATAGCGGGCAGCAAGACGGAGGTTTCGCATGCCGGGGACAAAACGGCGGTAATAGTCTATACCAGTGGGACAACATCAGGATCGAAGGGGGTTATGTTAAGTAATCAGGCAGTTTTAGCGGTTCCGGTGCAGTATATTATCCGTGGACGGGATTTGAAACGGGAGAATACATGGGCGCTTATTATGCCGATTTATATGGCTTATGGAATTACCTGTGCGTTCCTTATTCCGATGCTTGTTGGCATGGAAATAATCATCCGTATACCTATGGCTGAACGGCTTTCCGAAATCTGTATAAAATTTCGTCCAAACCATATTATGTATGGGCCAAGTATGTGGGAAAAATTAGCGGATGAGAAGAAAGATTTGGATCTATCCTTTCTCATTGCGCCAATCAGTGGCGGAGATACGCTTCCGTCCAAAGTGGAGGAAAAAGTCAATAACTATCTGTTGTCGCAAGGATGCAGATATCCGTTGATGAACGGTTACGGGATGACAGAGGTAGGTGCGGCAGTCTGCGTGAATTATATAGACGCACACGAGCTGGGAAGCGTCGGCATCCCGTTTGTAAAGAATTGTATCAGCGCGTTTGATGTGGATACGGGCGAGGAATGTCGGTATGGGGATGAGGGCGAAATCTGTATCAATGCTCCGTCGTTAATGGACGGATATGTGAACAAACCGGAAGAAACGGAAAATGTTATCCGCATCCATAAGGATGGAAAGCGCTGGCTGCATACGGGAGATTTGGGGTATGTGACAAAGGACGGCTTCGTTCACATTACCGGGAGAATGAAACGGTATGTGCTGACTTTTCAAACGGGATATATAAAAAAGG
>CAJOQZ010000114.1 GCA_905236585.1 uncultured Lachnospiraceae bacterium | reverse complement strand
GGGCAGCTGCCGCGCAGCGCGTATGAAGGCCGGGATACGGATGAGAAGATGGTCGTTACAGACGGCGAAGATCTGACGAACGAGGTGACGGTGCATGTGACGAAGCAAGCCTTATCCGAAAAAAGCGCAACAGAGAACTTAAAGGCGGCAAAGGAGGAGATAGATGCTTCCGTTGCAGGGGCAAATCTCAGCCTCGAAGCCGTTACGAAACCGCTTTTTGTGGCGCAGACCTACTGCGGCGGATTGGTGGAGGCGACATGGAGTTTCAGCAATCCGACGTTGATCGCGCAGGACGGCGCCGTACATTTGGAAAACGCACAGGAACCGACGATCGTCTATGCACAGGCGCTTCTTGCCTGCAGCGGCTATGAGAGCGTTTATACGTTTCCGGTGCAGGTGGTCGTGCCGGATGCAGACAGCATGGAAGGTTTTTCCTATTATCTGACACAGGCGCTTGACGCCGCAGATGCGAAGGACCCGGAAGGAGATGCGCTTTTGCTTCCGACGAAGATCGATGACAAAGAAGTGACGTGGAAACGCCGGAGGAATTTCCGGGGGCAGGAAATGATGCTGCTGGGAATGGTCGCCGGGGTTGCCGTGATACTCGGACAGGGTGAAGAAAAGCGGCGGGAGCGCCTGAAACGGAGTGCGGCATTAGAGCAGGACTACCCCGAAATTGTAAGTGCGCTGTCCTTGTACGTATCTGCGGGAATCAGCGTAAAAAGCGCATTCGAGCGGATTGCGGCGCAGTATAAAACGAAGATGCCGGATAAGCGGGGCAGCCCCCATCCGGGGTATGACGCCATCGTGATCGCGACGCGGGAGATGGAGGACGGCGTAAGCGAAACACAGGCATATCGGAAATTCGGGATGCGCTGCGACCATCAGCTTTACAGCAAACTTGCTATGATGCTGGCGCAGAACATCAAAAAAGGGAACCGCCAGCTGAAGGAGCAGCTGGAAAAAGAGGAACTCGAAAGTTTTGAGGCAAGAAAAGTGCGGGCGCGGATTTTGGGGGAAGAAGCGTCAACGAAACTACTTTTGCCGATGGGGATGATGCTGGGCGTCGTGCTTATTATCACGATCGCACCGGCGATGATGAATATGAGTTTTTAGAAAGAAAAAACAGGAGATAACCATGAACAATATAGCAAAGATGATACAAAGAAAATTTGCAAGTGAAAACGGAATCGGCGTTGTGGAGATGATATTGATTTTGGTGGTGCTTATCGGGCTTGTGCTGATCTTTAAGGATCAACTGACGACATTAGTCAACAATATCTTCCAGACGATCACCGATCAGGCGGGTAAGGTTTGAAGAGCACAAAGGCTTCAGTTACCTGCTTTATGGGAATGAGCCTTATGCTTCTGTTGTCCGTCTTTTTTACTCTGCTGGAGATGGTGCATTATTACGCGCTTGGGAAGGTGGAACCCCTTGTTTCGCAGATTTCCATCGAAAGCGCATTTGCGGATTACAATCGCATGCTTTGGGAGGACTATGGGATACTGGCGATTGACGCGTCGTACGGAACGGGGGCGTTCGACCTCGCAAAAGTAACGGATCGGATGCGTGCGTATATGAACGACAACGCCGGGATCAGTACGGCAAAAAACGCTTCGCACGGCACATCGCTGCTTTCCATGACGTCGGGGGAAATAACAGTGGAACAGTACGGGCTGTTGACCGACTGCCACGGCGTCCCGTTCATGCAGTTAGCGGCAAAGGAAGAACTCTACGAAACGACCGGCAACGTCGTGGGACTTTTGACGGAAAACGCTAAGAAGATCGAAGCGCAGGAAAACGAGCAGCCGAACGTCGACGATATCCTTATCGACGCAAAAGAGGCGCTTTCCGATGCATCGAATATTGCGTTTGAGTTGGAACAAAGCGGAGAATATATCGCGGATGTTTCGGATATGGCGCCGGTTGAAGTAGACAATCCGATTGAAAGCGTAGAAAGCGCGGCCGGCGGCGGGTGGGTGTCCACGGTGCTTCCGGCGGGAAAGACCCTGTCAGGTGCGGCAATGGCGGGCGGGGAGAGGGTATCAAAACGGACGCTTGCGGTCGGATCTGCGCCGTCGGATCAGTCGCTGTCCATCGACGAGAAAATATTCTATCTGAAATTTCTGATCGACCATTACTCGAATTTTGCACATCCGAAGAACCACGGCGGTCTGCAATATGAATTGGAGTACATGGTCGGGGGGAAGACGACGGACGAAGAGAACTTATCATCCGTGGTAAACCGGCTGATGCTTGCAAGAGAAGCAGCGAACTTCGCGCATATCATGGCGGACGAGGCAAAGCAGAATGAAGCGTATTTACTCGCGCTGGCGATGGTCGGCTTTACCGCGAATGAAGCGATCATAGAAGCGACGAAAATGGGAATCATCGCAGCGTGGGCGTTGGCGGAGAGCGTTCTTGACGTACGGGCGCTGCTGGCTGGAAAGCGGATCGCCCTGATGAAAACGGCGGAGGAATGGACGCTGGGGATATCCATGATCTCGGCGGCGTTTAGCACGAAGATGGAGGCAAAGGACTGTGCAGGCGGACTGACATATGAAGAATATATCTATGGATTTTTGCTTGTGATGCGGGAGAAGACGCTTGGACTGCGAGGGCTTGACGTATTGGAGGACGTTTTGCATCATACGCAGGATTACCGATATGTCAAGGCGGATCAGATGATTTACTGCATGAAGGTTGACTTTTCCTATGAGGCGGCGCCGCTGTTTCTGTCCTTTGTCGTTTTGCTGAACGACAGACCCGGCGCATATCATTTCGGAAGGCAGTTGTCTATGACGTATATTGAATAGTTCGCCCTGCGGGTGTGTATGCCCTGCGGGTAAGTTTGCCCTGCGGGTGCAGAAGGATGTCTCTTTCAAAAATGTATAAAAGTGTTTGTTTCATTTTATCTGTTAATCTCTTCTTGCGGCAGATTCGCCAAAGCATAGTAAGCGTTCGTTTTCGTTTACAAAAAATTTATTGCTCGCCTTCGAAAGAGACATCCTTTTGCAGCCGCAGGGCATCGACAAAGAAATGGAGTCCTGTTTGCATATCTCTCGCTCGACGTTTCACTTAACCTCGCTATGAGATATGCAAACAGGAGCCTACTACGAACGAAATAATTAGATACGGAAGCAGATGCCCGCTTTGCTCGATAATGAGATATGCAAGCAAGCGCATTTTAGGCACCCTTATCCGTATCTTAAAGCGAGGTTAAGCGGAGCGTCGAGCGTAAGAGACGGATAAGGGTGGATTCTCAGGTAGAAGATGTGAAATATCCAAACAGGTTCCGCTTAGTACGAGGGAGGAATTATCCATATCTTAAAGCGAGGTTAAGCGGAGCGTCGAGCGTAAGATATGGATAATTCCGGTTTCTTAGGACAATAATATGCCAAAACAAATACAAAAAATATGGAATAGTCGCCTACGAGCGACATATACGATAGAAGCAGCAGTTGTGATGCCGGTATATGTCTGCCTTGCGGTCGTAATATTTTTGTTCTTTCACGCGTTTACCGTATCATGGGGCGTGCAGGTCGCGGCATATGAAGCGGCGAGAGAAACCGCCCTTTCGGGGGAGGCGGATGAGGGGGTGCTGTTAGCGGCAAACATTGCACTGGCGCAAAGCCGGATTGCGGGAGAGCATCTGCCGACGCAGCATATTCGGGGCGGACAGTTGGGAATCAATTTTCTTGCCTCTTCGGTGGACGAACAGGATATCCGGCTGATCGCAAGTTATGACTTGCCGCTTCCGGTGCGGATGTTTCAGGTTCGTATATTTAAGGGAGCAATCAGCGTCCGCGCCAGAAGATGGGTTGGCTTTAATCCGCATGAGGGCGAAGAGGGGACGGAGGATGTCTATGTCACGGAATATGGCAGGGTGTATCATACGACGACGTCCTGTCCGTATCTGGATCTGACAATACAGGCGGTGTCAAAGGATGCGGTCGCGTCGCTGCGGAACTTATCCGGAGCGAAATACTACAAATGTCCGCTGTGCAAAAGCGATGGGAGTATGGTATATGTTACGGACTATGGAACCAACTATCACGGAACCGTCGGCTGCAGCGGTCTGAAGCGAACCATATATCAAATGAGCAAGAAGGAAGCGCAAAACAAAGGCTACGGCGCGTGTTCGAAATGCGGGAGGTAACACATGGAAGCAATGAGTTTATTGGGAGTATTGGGAATATGCAGTCTGCGGGATGTACGATGCCGCACCCTGCGCACAGGGGGCATCCTTGCCTTTGCCGTGCTGGGGATTTGGCTGCATCTTTATTTGGGTCGGCTGGAACTTCTTGATATGCTCGGCGGCATGGCGGTCGGGCTGGTATTATACGCGTGTGCAGCCATGAGCGGAGAGAAGATCGGAAAAGGGGACGCCATGCTTGTCATGGTCTGTGGGATTTTCTTAGGTTTTTGGGAGACGATCCTGCTGTTGTGGGTGGCGTTCTTTTTTGCCGGGGCGTTTGGATTTCTTGTTATGAAGATCCGTCATGTCGGCGGCAGTTATGAACTTCCGTTCGTCCCGTTTCTGCTTGTGGGGTATGTGCTGTGCCTTTTTCTGTGGGGTGGTACGATTGCGTAAAACACTTAAGGGCAGTTATACGGTGGAAGCGTCGTGGGTTATGAGCATCTGCATGTTTATCGTTTTTGCGTCGCTTTCTGCGTCGATGGCAATGTATAAAGAGGCGTATCGTTTTTTGGAAGAGACAACGGTAAAAGAAATCGAGGCGGTGCCGCTGTTTCGGCGGCTGGCACTCGGAAAAGATATACTGAACATAGAGTAAGGATGAAAAAATATGATGCAGGCGGAATACAACAGAAGCCAAGGGGTCAATTACATGATTCTTGAAGGGCAGCAGGGGCTTTTGGACTATGAGGAGAAAATGCTGTCCGAGAATACCATTCCGGTACTATTGAATTTTCATATTGTGCGGACCAATGCGAAACTGCAATACTGGTATGACATTACGGGACGAAAATCCGTCCGCACATACGCGGAGAGGGAAGGACTTAGCGTAGAGAATGTGCAAAAGATCATGGAAGCGGTCGCGGCGGCATACCGGATGCTGGCGCAGTATTTGATTCGGGAAGAAAAAATATGCATCGACCCGGATACGGTGTTCTTGAAAAATACCGGAACCGGGCTGGAGGCGGCGCTTTGCTTTTACCCGAAAAACGAGGCGGACGGGCAAAATTCGATGCTTTCGATCACGGAGTTTTTCCTTGGCGTTGTCGATCATGAGAAAACGGACGCAGCGGAACTTTGCTACGCGTTATACGAAGAAGCGGTGCGCCGGGATGCGTCGCCGGAAAGTCTGCTGCAGGTGCTGGAGAATAAATCCGATCAGGCGCTGTTTGCACAAGGGCAGCAGGAGACAATAGAGCCGGAAAACGAGCCCGTGCCGCAGGAACCAAAAGAGAAGGAGGAGCGGACGAGAAGAAAGTTTTGGAAGCGGCAGGAGAAGGAAGATTTTTGGGATACAAAGGAAAATGATACGGTTACCATGGACGACGTGTTTTCGGAAGAAGAGGAAGAAGATGCATCTCTTGCAGAGCGGATCACAGCATTTTTTTCCGGCATACCGGGGCGGCTCTTTGGAGGCTTTCGCAAGAAAAAAGAAGAGATTTTTCCGCCAAAGGATTTAGAGGAAGATCTGATTTACGATCCCCATATGGATTATTCCGAGCCGACGGTGCTGCTTTCTGCGGATAAGGATACCTGTTTCGGGAAACTGATCTATGAAGGAACCGAAGACGAAACGGATCACATGATCGTTACGGACGAGTTCCATATCGGGAGCGCAAAAAAAGGAAACCAAGCCGTCCTGCATTCTCCGGTGGTAAGCCATCACCATGCGAAGATTACGAAGAAGGACGATACGTTTTATATCGAAGACCTAAATTCCACGAACGGGACGTATCTGAACGGGGAAGCGATTACGCTGGGGCATAAGTATGAACTGAAATACATGGACCGCATCCATTTTGCAAACGTGCCGTACCGGATCGTATAGAGCGAACAGGAAATTTGCAAAAGAAAAATGTGGTAACCTTGTATCATTTGGTGTATGATGTTTGCATATGGATCAAGCGATACGAAAGGAGAGCCGCCCATGTTTCTGGAAGGAGAAGAAGTGAGTGCAATAACGGACAGACAATGGAAGTATGACTTGAAGAAGCAGTTAAATGACTGGACGACAGTAGAAAAACTGATAAAAGCAGGAAAAATAGAAGATGCTTTGACAGAAATCAAACGAATCAAAGACTTGATTACGGAAGGCATTGAAAGTTAATCTCCATGAAAGTAGGAATTTATTACGGGGGGCGCGGTGTAATTGACGATCCGACGCTCTTCGTTTTGGAAAAAATGAAAGATGTTCTGGATGAACTGAATGTTGATATCCGTCGTTACAATATCTACGAGCATAAGCAGGAGATATCCACATTGTCCCAGACACTGAATGACCTCGATGGGATCATACTCGCGACGACCGTGGAATGGAACGGGATCGGCGGATACATGCATGAGTTTTTGGATGCGTGCTGGTTCTACGGGAATAAAGAGAGAATCTCATCCATTTATATGCAGCCGGTGGTTATGTCGACGACCTACGGGGAACGCGAAGGACTGATGGATTTGGAGAACGCCTGGGAAATACTCGGAGGGCTTCCGTG
>CAJOQZ010000113.1 GCA_905236585.1 uncultured Lachnospiraceae bacterium | reverse complement strand
TTATATCTTGCGCTGTACGGGGCGGGGCGGTTCTGGATTGAAGGATTACGGACGGATTCGCTGATGCTTTTTACGACGCAATTAGCGGTATCGCAGTGCCTGGCGGCGTTTGGCGTTCTGTTCGGCGTCGGTGCGTTTTGCTATCGGCGTGGGATAGCGGAGAACCACAGAAATAAGTAATTATATTGAGAACAAACGCTTATACAGAATGCACAAAATGAAAAATAAAATTTTGTAAGTATTTTTGTAAAAATCTTCGAAGACCGTAACGGAACAGACGAAGAACTGCAATAACAACTATATATTGACGAGCAAAAGAGCCTTGCTACAAGATGTTGTAGCAAGGCTCTTTTTTACATTCCCTCCCATTTTGTGAAAATTTCCCCCACCACGCCCCACAACGCGCAAAGCCCCAGTATATCAACAAATTTCTCCTTGCTTTTTCACGAAAACAACGCTAAACTGTTAAATAAGTGGTGAAAAGTGGCGATATATGGTATGAAGTGGTAGAGCGTTGCAAAACAACTCGCGCCATAGGTAATGGTTAATGTTGAGAACAAGCGCTTCTTCCGTGTGAGGTTAAGGCATTCTTGCCGTCGAACACGGAGAAGCGTTTGTTCCCAAGGCAAGATTGGATGAAAATTGATTTCCGTGCCCTACAGGGACATCCAATTCTTAAAGAGGAAATTGTTTTATGTTTCGTGGCGAATACAGCCATTCGATCGACGCGAAAGGGCGTCTGATCCTGCCGGCGAAAATGCGCGAACAACTGCATGAAACATGTATCTTAACCCGCGGCTTGGACGCCTGCCTCTATGTATATTCCTTAGAGGAGTGGCAGAAGATCGAGGAAGATTTTCAAGCCCGCCCGCACGCGGACGCTGCATCGCGCCGTTTTGCGCGGACATTCTTCGGCGGCGCCGTTGACGTGGATATCGACAGGCAGGGGCGCGTGCTGATACCGGCGAATCTGCGGGAGTATGCGTCGCTTGGCAAGGATGTGGTTTTGACCGGCGTCCTTACCCATATTGAAATCTGGGATAAAGCGGCTTGGGAAGCAGCGAGCGACGTGGAAGACATGGAAGCACTTGCGGAGACAATGGCGGAACTTGGGATCGCCATTTAACGGATGTATCGGAGAGGCTCGTATTACCCATGGCGGAATTTATTCATCAATCCGTACTGTTAAGCGAGTGCATTGAGGCACTTCAGATAAAAGAAAACGGCATATACGCGGACGGGACGCTAGGCGGCGGCGGTCATTCCGAAGAGATTGCAAAACGCTTAAAAACCGGACGCCTTTACGGCTTCGACCGGGACGAGGACGCACTTTCGGCGGCGGGGCAGCGGCTTAGCCCATTTGCCGAAAACGTAACGCTCATTCATTCGAATTTTTCCGAGATGCGGGTTCGCTTAGAGGAGCGGGGCGTAGATAAGGCATCCGGCATTCTGTTGGATCTTGGCGTATCGTCTTACCAGATCGACGAAAAGGAGCGGGGCTTTTCCTATATGCACAATGACGCTCCCCTAGATATGCGGATGGATCGGACGCAAAGCCTTACGGCGCATAAGATCGTAAATACATACGCCGAAGAGGAACTTGCCGATATCCTTCGCATATACGGAGAAGAGCGTTTTGCAAAAGCGATCGCGCGGCATATCGTTAAGGCGCGGCAGGAAAAAGCGATCGAGACGGCGGGGGATTTGAACCGGATCATCGAAATGGCGATTCCGGCGGCAAAGCGGCGGATCGGCGGGCATCCATCGAAGCGGACGTTTCAGGCGCTTCGGATCGAAACGAATGACGAACTTGGTTCCTTAAAGACGGCAGTAAACGACATGATCGATCTGCTGGAGGACGGCGGAAGGCTTTGCATCATCACCTTTCATTCGTTAGAAGACCGGATCGTAAAGCAGTTGTTTGCAAAGGCGCAGGACCCCTGCACCTGTCCGAAGGAGTTTCCGGTCTGCGTATGCGGGAAAGTTTCCAAAGGCAAAGTGATTACGAGAAAGCCGATCCTGCCGACGGAAGAAGAACTTGCAAAAAACAGCCGTGCAAAGAGCGCAAAATTACGGGTTTTTGAAAGACGGGAGCCTTAAAGAATGGCGAAACATCAGACATACTATTATGAAGACGGAAATACGGTGCGAAAACTGGAGAAGTCCCTGCCGACGCGGGAGACGTATCAGGAGGAACTGCGGCTTGCCGAGCAGCGCCACATCAAGGAGCGCAAACGCGAGCATAAACTGGTCCTTCACTTAAACCGGGTCTATACCGTCTATTTCGCCCTCGGACTTTTTATTACCGGCGCGTTTTTCGTCGCCTATGTGCATTTGCAGAACTCGATCACGACGAGCATGACGAACATCTCCCGTTTAGAGCAGAACATCGCGACGCTTAAGGAAGAAAACTCCGCGACCAAAAGCCGGATTTCGACGGCGACGAACCTGACGCATGTCAAACAGGTAGCAATGAACGAATTGGGAATGGTCTACGCCACAAACGACCAGATCGTGTATTATGAGGTCGAAGCGGAGGATTTCATGGATTCGTACGAATAGAACATGGCTAAGAGAAGAAAAACAAACAATCGTTTTCAGAAACTTTTGAAGAGAATGCAAAGAAACCTGTGGGTGGTATTCATGGTTTTTTGCGTTCTTTTTGTGTTGCTGATCGGGCGTTTGATGTATATTGAGTACAACAGCGGCGACCGCTATCAGAAGATCGTGCTGTCCCAGCAGGAGTACGACAGTTCCATCATTCCGTTCAAACGCGGCGACATTGTTGACGCGAAAGGAACGGTGCTTGCCACGTCGATCGACGTCTACAACGTGATCTTAGACTGCAAACTGATGAATGCGAACCCGGAAAAAATGGAGGCGACGATCGGAAGGCTTGCAACATATTTTCCCGATATCGACATCGCAAAAGTGCGGCAGCTTATCAATACGGAGCCGAATAAGCAGTATACGATCTTGCAGAAAAAAGTCAGTTACGAGGATATGCACAAGTTCGAGGAGATCAATGAGGATGACGACCGCTCGAACGATACGGCGGGGATCTGGTTCGAAAAGGAGTACATCCGCAGTTATCCGTATGATACGTTCGCGGCTTCGCTGTTAGGCTTTACGACGTCGGGCAATGCCGGGATGACAGGCTTGGAGCATGAATACAATTCCGTCTTAAACGGGACGAACGGACGATCCTACGGCTATTTGAACGAAGACAGCGACGTGGAAAAAACGGTGATCGAGCCGGAGAACGGCAACACCCTCGTTACGACGCTCGACATCAATATCCAGACCATCATCGAAGAGGAGATTGCGGAATTTAACCGCGCCTATGCCAGAAACGACGCGCCGGGCAGCCAGCATACGGCGGTGCTTGCGATGAATCCGCAGACCGGGGAAGTGCTCGCCATGGCGAATTTTCCGACGTTCAACTTAAATGATCCGTGGAATTTGGCCGCAAGCGGCGTCTATACTAAGGAGCAGGTGGAGGAGATGACGAGCGACGAACAGTTAGACGCCCTAAACCGCCTGTGGCAGAACTACTGCATTACGACGACCTATGAGCCGGGGTCGGTTTTCAAACCCTTCACCGTTGCCTGCGGCTTAGAGACCGGCACATTGACCGGCGGCGAGGAATATTACTGCGACGGCTCCGAGCATATCGCGGATTTTGACGTCCACTGCGTAAAAAGGGAAGGACACGGCATGCTCGACGTGAGAGGCTCCCTTGCGCAGTCCTGCAACGACGCGCTGATGCAGATGTCCTATGTGATCGGCGCGAAGAACTTCGCCTACTATCAGGCGCTCTTCGGCTTCGGGCAGCGGACGGGCATCGACCTGCCCGGCGAGGCGATGACGTACTCTTTGGTATATTCGGAAGAAGAACTGGAGCAGACGATTAATATTGCGACGAACTCCTTCGGGCAGAATTTCAACACGACCATGATCCAGATGGCGTGCGCGTGGTGTTCCATGATCAACGGAGGCAATCTGTATCAGCCGTATGTGATGTCGCACGCAACCGACGAGGCGGGCAATGTTACGCAAAAAAAAGACCCGGTGCTGCTTAAGAAAACGCTGTCCAAAGAAGTTTCCAATCAGATGAAAGAATACTGCCGCGCCGTCATTACCGAAGGGTCGGGGGCGATTGGCGGCGTATCCGGCTATGACGTCGGGGGCAAGACGGGGACGGCGCAGAAACTGCCGCGTTCGTGGAACAATTATTTGGATTCGTTTATGGCGTATGTTCCGCAGGACGAACCGAAACTGCTTTTGTACTGCATCGTCGACGTGCCGAATGTCCCCGATCAGGCGCACAGCACATATCCGATGGAACTCGGACATAATATATTGGTACAGATCCTGCCCTACATGGGAATCGAGCCGACCGGTGAAGAATCGGAGCGTTCTGCGGCGGGCAAGATCGAATACGGCTCGGCAAGCGGCGTAGCGACTTATACAAACAACGCGTCTTCCGAAGACGGGGAAGAGGCGGAGGAAGGTGAAGCAGGCGTTGATACGGTTTCCGACGCGGCGGCACCGCAGGAAGAACCCACGGATACGCCGCAGACCGAAGAACCGGAAGGCGGCGGACTGCCGGACCCACAGGAGGAAGAGTAATATGGCTGTGACAGTTTTTTTACCGATTTTGATCGCATTTTTGATCGGGCTGTTTTTAGGACCGTTTGTGATCGCGATGCTGCGGCGGGGACGCGTCGACCAGACGGAGCGGGAATTTTTGGAATCCCATCAGAAGAAGACGGGGACGCCGACGATGGGAGGCATCATCATATTATGCGCGTTTTTGCTCTGCTGCCTTGTTTATCTGCGCTTTTTCCCGGAGATCATGCCGGTGATGATCTTAACGGTGGGCTTCGGTCTGATCGGCTTTTTGGATGATTACTTAAAAGTCGTGCTGCGCCGTTCGGACGGACTGTTCGCATGGCAGAAAATGCTCTTGCAGATCGTGGTAACAAGCGCGTTTTTGTTCTACCTTTTGTACGCGACGGATTTGGAATTTTGGATGCTCATTCCGTTTTCGGGCGGACGCGTTTTGGATATCGGGATGCTGGCGATTCCGCTTTTGTATTTCGTCGTGATCGGCACCGTCAACGGAACGAATTTTACCGATGGACTCGACGGACTTGCGACGACGGTGACTGTGATCGTAAGCGGATTTTTCATTTTGGCGGCGCAGGTGCTTGATGCGCAGATGACTCCGGCTGCGGCGGCGATGTGCGGATCGCTGTTGGCGTTTTTGTGCTTCAACTGCTACCCGGCGAAAATCTTCATGGGCGACACCGGCTCCCTGGCGCTCGGCGGCTTTGTCGCCGGAATGGCGTATATGCTGCATCTGCCGCTGTTTATTCCGGTGGTCGGGTTTATCTATATGATCGAAGTCATTTCTGTCATCATGCAGGTCGGCTATTTCAAACTGACCCACGGCAAGCG
>CAJOQZ010000112.1 GCA_905236585.1 uncultured Lachnospiraceae bacterium | reverse complement strand
GGAACACAAAATGTTGTAGTTATAGGCTTTGTAGCAATTTTTTACGGCTACTTGCCGAATTCAAGTTTATATTGAGGCTGAAACGCAAATGAACAGGTCGTGAATGATATCATTTCGACAGCGGCTTTCCCCTATATAATATCCTCGCCTTCTTCTGCCGGGAAAAGGCAGGGGATTTCATAATCCAGATAATGCACCGTTCTAAAAAACCGTGCATCCATCTCGATCGCTTCGGAGTCCTCCGACAGCCAGAGGATGCCTCCCTCGTCGTCAAAATACACGCCGTGCGCAGTCAGATAGCCGTACCGTTCGCTGTACAATTCCGCCTCTACCGGGAAGTCTCCGCTGCGCAGTTCAAATTTCAGTTTTTTTAGCAGCAGTTTTTTCATTTCGTCAAGTTCGTTGACGTCATACGCGATCTCATAGCGGTCCGTCTGTTCGGCGTATCGGTGCGTCGATAAGTGCAGCGCCCATTTTCCATAGATGAAATACCGCAGGTTTGACTTGCGGAACAGGCTGTTCATTACGAATACGTCCCGGAATGTCACGACCTCTTTTTCCGTACAGTTAAACGTGCTGACGGCATAAAACATGATTGCCAGATAATATAGAAGCACCACCGTGTATTTCTGTCCGTGGAGTATTTTCAAAATCGACAGCGCCCCCATGATATCGGACGCGGTAAAGAATACTGCCGACATCCAGTAAAACCGGTTCCCCAAAGAAAACGACAGTTTCATCCAGAGGATCATCATATAAATGATAAGCAGCAATACCACCGCCGCCTGCACTCCGTCCGTGATCTCGAACGGTATCAGATTTTTCTTCCTGTGAAGCACCATCGTCACGGTATCCCACATGGCAAAAATCAGCGCCGCCGATCCCACGGTCAGGGCGAATACCGCCACCCTCTGCACCCGCCGGATGCGTCCGGTCTGCGACAGGTTGTAGATCAGAAGAATGTGCCCGACTATGTATATCGGCGCAGACATCGCGATAAAATATGTAGTGATCTCATTTGCCACGGCATACACGATCATGGACTGCAGGAGGATCAGATTCCGCTTGCGGGGATTTAAGACCGTTCCGTATACGGCGAATCCAAGAATGATCACGTCCATCGCGGTCTTGCTGATCATCTCGACCAGTTTGTAATACTGCCACCCCCTTGCCATCTCGATATAGATGCTGTAAAAAACAAGGAACACGATCGTCACGAATACGAGGATGGAAATCAGCCCGTCTCGCTTTTCCTCAAGGATTTCATTGCGCTTCGCCAAAAACTCCGCCCGCGACATCTTCACCGGTGCCTTAACCCTGCCGAGCATCCAGTCGATTGCATAGACCAGATAGCCGAGCAGGACAAAGACGATGCCGGATAATACCACGAATTTCGTAACGCCCGCCGCTCCCCTTGCGCCAAGGTCGATAAACGGATAGGGATATGGGTTCTTCCCCGCCGCCACGTCCGCTCCGAAATCCGAGCCAAAGCCCGCTATCGCGACAATCGCGGCAAGCAGATATCCCAGCGGCAGTACCAGCCAAACCGGCGGCTCCCATTTTTTGATCGTACCCTTCGGGTCAAAAATCGCCCAATCTAAGATCGTCATGAGCGGCGTCACATAATGCAGAATAATCAGTTCCACATGCAGATGCCCGCCCGCGAACAGAGCGTCGAACAAAAAGAAATGGGAGATCAGAAGCGTCATCGTGACCGACATGGTAACGGCATGCTTTATGACCGGCGCAAAGACGCCTTTTTCTTCTTTCCTGTGTGCCAGGATAAAAATAAGCGCACACAAAAAATAGGCGAAAACCGCCATATTGGACAGGTTAGTGAACATATACGGAAATCGCCGTTTGTATGCGCCCTCGAACAGACCGCTGCCTAATCCGAGCCCGACCGCTTCCGCAAGAAGAAGCAGTCCTTTCCAAACAATGGATGCATTCTTTTTCATTGTTTATTTTCTGTTGGGGTGGCGCTGTTGATAGACAAGCGCCAGAATGTCCTCCTCATATTTCTCATTGGAAAACTTTTTCATTTCCTCGACAACGGCAACCTGCTTCGCCTTGTTCTCTTCGAGTTCCCTTTTCAGACGCTCTTCCTCAAACTCAAGTTCCCGTAAGTCTTTTTGCAGACGTTCGAGCATCGGATTACTGCGAAACGCTTTATCATCGATCATTTGTTTTCTCCTGCTTCATGTCAACGGGTAAAAAATCGTATCTGTCCGAATCCACGAACAGATACGACTGATTAATTATTTGTTTTTCGCCACGATATCCTGCCGCACCAGCGCTTTCTTCAGCGCAATCTCCGCACGCAGAACGTCAAGGTCTTCCTTCTTCTCCTCAAGCCGTTCCCTTGCACGGTCTTCCGCCGCTTTTGCGCGGTCTACGTCAATCTCGGGAGGCCACTCCGCGATCTCGGCAAGAATCGTCACCTTGTCGCCGAGAATCTCCGCAAAACCGGAATGAATCGCCGCCTCTTTTACGCCGCCTTCCTCCGTAATCGTCGCTATCCCCGGCGCGATCACGGTCGTCAGCGGAATATGGTGCTTATAGATTCCGATCTCGCCCTCGGTCGTATTAAATTCGAGCATGCTCGCCTTTCCCGAATAAAACTCCCGCTCGGGCGTGACGATCCGAACCTCGAATAAGTTATCTGTATCTGCCATAGCGTTCTCCTAACAACTGTTCAGAATCTCTGAACATTTGCCTCCATTACTTTGCGGCTCTTTCCCGTACTTCGTCGATCGTTCCGGCATTTAAGAAATGTCCTTCCGCAACGTCATCGAGTTTGCCGTCTAAGATTTCGCGGAATCCGCGAATCGTTTCGGAAATCGGTACATACTTGCCCTCGAGTCCGGTAAACTGCGTCGCTACGTTGAACGGCTGCGACAGGAAACGCTGGATCTTACGCGCTCTCGATACGACGAGTTTGTCGTCTTCGGAAAGTTCGTCCATACCTAAGATGGCAATGATGTCCTGCAGTTCTTTGTACTTCTGCAAAATTTCCTGTACGCCGCGCGCCACTTCGAAATGCTCCTGCCCGACGATACGCGGATCTAAGATGCGGGATGTCGAACCGAGCGGGTCTACCGCCGGATAAATTCCCAACTCCGCGATTGAACGCTCCAATACCGTCGTCGCGTCCAAGTGCGCGAACGTCGTCGCCGGCGCCGGGTCGGTCAAGTCGTCCGCCGGTACATATACCGCCTGTACGGATGTGATCGAGCCGTTCTTCGTAGATGTGATGCGCTCCTGCAGGGCGCCCATCTCGGTCTGCAGCGTCGGCTGGTATCCTACCGCCGACGGCATACGTCCTAACAGCGCCGACACTTCCGATCCTGCCTGTGTAAAACGAAAGATATTGTCAATGAACAGCAACACGTCTTTTCCCGATCTGTCGCGGAAATACTCCGCCATCGTAAGCCCGGTAAGACCGACGCGCATACGTGCGCCCGGCGGCTCGTTCATCTGTCCGAAGACCATGCAGGTCTTGTCGATAACGCCGGATTCCTTCATTTCGTAATAAAGGTCGTTCCCTTCACGCGTCCGCTCGCCAACGCCGGTGAATACAGAATATCCGCCGTGCTCGGTGGCGATGTTGTGGATCAGTTCCTGAATCAAAACCGTTTTGCCTACGCCCGCGCCGCCGAAGAGTCCGATCTTGCCGCCCTTCTGGTACGGACATAACAGGTCGACGACCTTGATGCCCGTCTCAAGCATTTCGGACGCCGTTGACTGCTCTTCAAACGACGGCGCTTTCCGATGGATCGGCAGTTTCTCCGCCGTCTTCGGCGGGTCCTGCTCGTCAATCGGCTGCCCTAATACGTTGAACATCCGCCCCAGCGTCTCTTCTCCGACCGGTACGGTAATCGGCGCACCGGTCGCTTTCGCGTCCATGTTGCGGATCAGTCCGTCCGTCGGTCCCAAGGCGATGCAGCGTACCGTGTCGTCTCCTAAATGCTGCGCCACCTCGACCACCAGCAGTTCGCCGTTCGAGCGGGTAATCTCGACCGCCTCATTGATCTCCGGCAGGCTGCCCTCCGAAAATTTAATGTCCAATACGGCGCCGATGATCTGCGTGACCTTTCCAATGTTATTTGCCATAATAATCTCCTTTTATGCCAACGCTTCCGCGCCCGCGATAATCTCCGTCAATTCCTGCGTGATCGAACCCTGCCTTGCCCGGTTGTACTTTAACGTCAGATCCGATATCATATCCTCCGCATTGCTGGTCGCGGAATCCATTGCCTGCATCCGGGCGCCGTTCTCGCTGGCGACCGCCTCGATCAACGCGCCATAGATCAGGCTCGTGATGTACTTCGGGATAATAAGTCCGAGCGCCTCTTCCTCGTTCGGCTCAAAATTCATCATTAAGTTGGAATTTTTCAGCCCTTCGATATCGGACTCGTCTACTTCCACCGGCAGAAGTTTTAACAGCGTCGGCACATGTACGACCGTATTCTTAAAATGCGTATAAGCAAGATATATCTCACCGATCTCGCCGCTTGCGTACTTTTTCAAAAGTTCGTCGCAGACGACCTTCGCATCAATATAGGTCGGTGCCTCCATCACATCGTTATACGTCCCGGCGATCGTATATAAGCGGTGGGCGAGGGCTTCCTCCCCCTTTTTCCCGATCGCATATATCTGAATGTCCTCCCGGCTCCAGTCTTCCCCGGTAATCAGTTTTACCACATTCGAGTTGTAACCGCCCGCTAAGCCGCGGTTCGACGTAATCGTGATGATCGCTTTTTTTGAAGAATCATTCGACGTCAAAAACGGATGATTGACCGTCCCCGCCTTTGCTAAGATGCTGCACACCGTCTCATAGGTATGATTAAAATACGGCGTCGTCTCCTCCGCATGCGTCTTTGCTTTTTGCAGTTTGACGGTGGATACGAGTTTCATGGCTTTGGTGATCTGCTGTGTACTTGTAATACTGGTTCGTCTTCGCTTGATATCGCGCATCGAAGCCATGTTGGATCACCGCCTTTCTATTTCTTATAGGAGTCTTTGCACTCTTCAATCGCCTTGATCAGTGCATTTGCCATATCCTCAGACAACTCCTTCGTATCGCGGATGGACTGCGGTATCTCCGGATACTTGGTATCGACAAGTTCGAACAATGCCTTTTCAAATACCAGCACGTCCTCCGTCGGAATATCCAAAAGATACTTCTGCGTCGCCGCATAGATGATCATGATCTGATACTCTACGCCCATCGGCGCGTACTGCGGCTGCTTTAACATTTCCTGAATCCGCTCGCCCTGCGCCAGTTTCTCCGCCGTGTCCGCATCCAGTTCCGAACCGAACTGCGCGAACGCCGCCAACTCGCGATACTGCGCCAACTCGACACGGATCGGCGCGGCGATCTTCTTCATCGCCTTGATCTGCGCGGAACCGCCTACCCGCGAAACCGAAAGTCCCGCATTGATCGCCGGGCGCTGCCCTGCGTTGAACGCATCCGTCTCTAAGTAAATCTGTCCGTCCGTGATCGAAATGACGTTCGTCGGAATGTATGCCGATACGTCGCCCGCCTGCGTCTCAATGATCGGCAGAGCCGTTAAGGAGCCGCCGCCTAAGGCATCGGACAACTTCGCCGCACGCTCCAAAAGCCGCGAGTGCAGATAGAATACGTCACCCGGATACGCCTCACGTCCGGGCGGACGCCGAAGCAGCAGGGAGAGGGTACGGTATGCCGTCGCGTGTTTGGACAGATCGTCGTAGATGATAAGAACGTCTTCGCCGTTTTCCATCCATTCCTCGCCCATTGCACAGCCCGAATACGGGGCGATGTACTGCAACGGCGCAAGTTCGCTTGCCGTCGAAGCGACGACCGTCGTGTAACTCATCGCGCCAAATTCTTCGAGGGTCTTAACAAGCGTCGCAACCGTCGAGTTCTTCTGTCCGATTGCCACATAGATGCATTTTACGCCCTGTCCCTTTTGATTGATGATCGTATCGATCGCGATCGCCGTTTTTCCGGTCTGCTTATCGCCGATGATAAGTTCGCGCTGCCCCCGACCGATCGGGATCATGGAGTCGATCGCCTTGATGCCCGTCTGCAGCGGGGTGTCAACGGATTTTCTGGAAATAACGCCGCTTGCGACGCGTTCGATCTGACGGTACTTGTCCGTCTGAATCGGTCCTTTGCCGTCGATGGGCTGCCCCAACGCATTAACGACGCGTCCGAGCAATGCGTTTCCGACCGGCACCTCAACCACGCGTCCGGTCGTCTTGACCGTATCGCCTTCGTTGATATTGCGGTCGCTCCCTAAGAGTACGGCGCCGACGTTGTCTTCCTCTAAGTTCAACACCATGCCGTATACTTCGCCGGGGAACTCTAACAGTTCGCCCTGCATAGCGTTTTCCAATCCATGTATTCTTGCGATGCCGTCCGCCACCTGAATGACGGTACCCACGTCCGCCACTTCAAGTTTGGAAGCATATCGCTGCATTTGCTCCTTTATTACGGAGCTGATTTCTTCCGGTTGCAATTTCATGGAGTGCTTTCACCTACCTTTAACTGTATTCTGCTTAATTCGCGCGACAAATGTT
>CAJOQZ010000111.1 GCA_905236585.1 uncultured Lachnospiraceae bacterium | reverse complement strand
TTATGTCGAGCGGACGGGGCAGCAAGCCGGTCTCGCCGTCCGTCAAGCCGTATTCGAGTTTGACGCAGATCCGCTCGCGTTCCGGCAGCCGGTTGACGAGCGAGCGGACTGCATCCGCGCGGAGCGACGCCTCGCACATGGTCTCGGGATCCGCGTACGGATCCGCCGACGCGGACAGGTCGTCCAGGTAGTCGTTGGAGCACGGGGCGGGGCGCATCCGCACGAGCGCATATATTTTCCTTACGGTTTCCGGGTTCTTGAGCGGCTTTTTTGAGACCCTTGCGGCTATCGCCTCTGGCGTCGCCGGTCTTCCCTCGACCTCCAGCTCGTCCGCGATCCGCCGGATCAGCGTCATGCTCTCGTTCTCGTATCTGCTCAGTTCCGCCCGGAACGCGCGGGAGCGGTTGACTCCGGCAAGGACCGGAAGGTTGCAGAACGTCGAGAGGGCGTGCCGCCCGTCGTACCGCGGGAAGTCACGGAGCAGCTGCTCATACACGCATTGCATGATGTCATCACGGTGCCGGATCCATTCTCCGTCATATCCCTGGCAGCACCGCCGGGCACGGTCGGACACGTGCCGGCGGATCTGCAGGATGAAAAGCCCGTTCACCGTTCGGACAAATTCCTGGTCGGCGGGAGGGAGCAGCCGGACGTTTTTGCCCGGGGTCTGCTCCCGCAGCGTCCGGATCCGGCGGGCAGCCTCACCGAAAAATGATTTTCGTTCCGGCGTCTCGCTCATTTGTGCGGTTGTGTAATGTTCCAGACCGTAGATGATCAGTTCACGGTCGTTCATTCTTCCCGGATCCATTTCCCGGCGCCTCGTCAGTCCGTGACATACACCGGGTTGCCGATGTCTTCGACGCTCATCTGACCGGGGAGCTGCTCGGTGTTCCGGTTTCGCCATCCGATCACGCTCCACACGTCGATCCGGTAGGATATGATTTCCCGCCCGTATCTTTTCCCCGTTTGTATGTCGAGATGGAGTGCCGCATACGTTTCGATGTCTTCCACGGCGGGCTCAATCACGCGCTTCAGGAGGTGGTTAATCTGGCGGTATGTATCCTCGGTTCCGGTGACGCGGCGTAATTCGGCAACAGATATTTCTATTTCCTTGTGTTTGTCCGCGTAAACTTTTGAACCATGAAGCTTCAGACAAACGAGCTCGTAAACGCGGATCGAATATTTATGGTTCAAAAAGAGCAGGTTTTCGAGCTTAATTGATGTAAACTGGCTTTTCAGCTGCAAAAGCAGATTCTTGACGTCCGGTGAAAACTTGATGGTGATATGCCCGTCTTTGTAGATGAACTTTGAAAACAGGTTCCAGTATTCATAATCGCCTTCCTTTGTGCCGATTTCCTGGATTGCTATTTTCGTTTCGAGGATCCTCGGCGCCGCATTTTTGATGTCGCGGTAAATGTTGTCCATCGGGATGCCGAGAAAACGCCGCAGATCCTTTGTGGTGGTTTCGAACAGGATAAAATCCCGGTCCTCGACGGAATCAATGCTCGCGATGGCGATGCGGATCAGCTTCTGCCCAAGGAGCGAAAGCTCCCGGCTGTAACGGGCTATGATGAGCCGGTTGTCCATGTTCACTTTCCTGCTTTTCCTTAGGTCTAATTTTTTTGATTCTTCCATATGCCCCCCTAAATTATAAAATTCAGTCATTTGTGTTTTTTTAACAGTCATTTTGTGTTTTTTGCGGGGTGTGGATAACTCTCGCAACCCTTGATTTTACGGTGTTTCCGAGCAAAACGAAATTCTGATATAAACGTATAAAACGACTCTAGTATATATAGATATATATAGTCGCGCGCGCGGAAGTAGTAATAAAGAAGCGGAATTCAGGGCACCGGGGCGGCATCCCTAAAAACACAAAATGACTACAAAAAACACAAATAATACATTTTGTGTTTTTATCCGACGTATGGCGCGCACTTCAGTCGGCAACTCGTTGTTTTTTACCGCGATCTGTGAAATTCTTTTCGCGGTGGCTCTACGCATATTATGTCGTGGGAGATCCCCCCTCGTTAAAATTTTCAAAAAAATGAGGTAATTTTGAGGTGTCTGTCTCTGTTTCTTCCTATATAATAGTCCGGAAATACAATATCCTTATCTATATATTAGCACTCTCTCTTGACGAGTGCTAATTTTTATGATACAATGCTTCATGTAAAGAGGAAAGCGAACCGTAAGGACGGGCGATAGATAATGTCGCTCGTCTTTTCTAAAAAACACTTTCCCGAAAATGATGACGCCGAATCACGCATTTACAGCGAGATTTCGACCTATTAAACAAGGAGGCATTGTTTATGAACGTACAGAAATTTACCCAGAAATCTTTGGAATCCGTCAACGATGCCGAAAAACTGGCATATGATTACGGCAATCAGGAGATCGAGCAGGAGCATCTGCTGCTTGCGCTTTTGCAGCAGGAAGACGGTCTGGTTCCGCGGCTGATTGAGAAAATGGAGATCAACCTGCCGTATTTTACGAACGACGCCGTTTCCATAGTGGAGGCGCGTCCGAAAGTTTCCGGTGCGGGAAATGTATATATCGGAAAAAACCTAAACGACGTTTTGATCCATGCGGAAGACGAAGCGAAGCGGATGGGCGATGAATATGTATCGGTGGAGCATCTGTTCTTATCCATGCTGAACCGTCCCAACCGTGCGATCAAGGAGAAGTTCAAAGAGTTCGGCATTACGAGGGATCGCTTT
>CAJOQZ010000110.1 GCA_905236585.1 uncultured Lachnospiraceae bacterium | reverse complement strand
CAGCCGATCCATATCGTCCGCGCTCTGCTCGATCAGTTTCGCGGCAACATCCTTTGACAGATCCGTGTAGCCGCTTTTCAAAATGAAATACGTCGGCACAACGGACAGGACGTTTACAAGGATGATCGTCGCCGCGATCAGATAGCGCAGCCATTTTTCCTTGTAGCCATGCAGAACATTGTGGAACAGCCACTCGAAGACGGCGATGCCCAGCAGGCTTTCTATAAAAGCAAAAATATACATCCGGCGGACATATCCCGAAGCAATCGTCTTCATGCTGTCGGTCGGATAGGAGATGCCGAGATATCCGGCACGCTCCTCGCGCCCTTCGATCGCAAATACGATATGCTGCGTCTCTTTTTCCACCCAAAGCATCCGATTCCCGCCGCTGTAAGTCATCTGCGCGATCTCATCGGAAAGAGAAGCGGGCGGCTCGACGCCGTAAAGCGGCTGCAGCCCGTCGTCAACAATATAGGCGTCCTTCGTTCCGCAGTATTTTTCGATTGTCTGAAATATTTCGTCGATATCGTAGTAGTTTTTAAGTTCGCGCCCGTATTTCAACCCGTACTCCATGCGCCCGGTCACGGAAGACAATACCACGGCGTTGTTCTCCGCTCCCGCTTCCACGCAGCTGTTGATATAGGCGTAAGCGTTCAGGATCGCGGTCAAATATACGATCGCAAATATGAAAACCGCTACAGCGATCTGAAATATGATGCTTTTCTTTTTTGACATATCAATCCTTTATATTGTATCGCTTCGCAGCGCTTTCGATCACTTCGCGAAGAATATCGTCATAGGTTTTGCCGACGGACTTTGCGCAGCTTTCGTACGGTCCCTCCTCCGTCAGCCCCGGACGCGGCGTGATTTCGATCATGACAGGCTCCCCGTCCTTCGGCAGCCTGAAATCACAGCGTCCGAAATCCCGGCAGCCCATATGACGGTATAGTCTTAAGGAGTCGTCGATCATTTTCTTTTCGATGTCTTCCGGCAGTTTCACCGCCTCATAATGCGACCAGTCATAGCATTTGTCCTCTACGCAGTATAGCGCAACGTCCGATCCGTCCTCCGCGACAACCGCTCCGACGGTCAGAGCATATGCGTCCTCCCCCGTCCCGATCATCGGCACGTACAACTCCCTGCCGTCGATAAACTCTTCCACCAGTACCGGCTCATGATAATTGGAAAAATCCGACGTGATCGCATGCATCAATTCCTCGTCGTCATTTACCAAAAAGACGCCCATGCTGTACCCTTCTTCATTCGGCTTTACGAGGAGCGGATAAGTCAGCCCCTGTTCGGCAAGCATCCGCTTTACTTCGGCGCGGTCAACCTCATCCGTTCCAAGGTATTCGAGATAGATGCCTTTCGGGCAGCGGATGCCGAGCGCCTCCGCCACCAGTTTGGTATGATATTTGTTCTGGGATAACCCCATGCAGTACGCGTCGCTGCCGACATAGGGGATGTGGTTCAATTCCAGAAGCGCCGGCACGATCGCCTCGCGGTTCCTTGACGCGATTCCCTCGTCGCAGACAAGGACGATGTCGCAGCCTAATGTGCCGTTTTTAATCCGCTCGTTTAGTTTGTACATGTTGCCGATCATGACCGCCTCATAGCCGTTGCGGTTGATCGCCGCTTCCATATATCCGATCTCGTCGGGATGACAGAAATCGGCGAAGATCATGCTGTCCTCCTCGATCCCGTAATCCGTGCGCAGATCGTATGTCACTCCTACCCTCATTTTCCTTCTCCTATATGTAAAACTTCGTCACCGTATCCTCCCGGTTGCCCGGAAGCAGCAAATACTCGTCCGTCTCGCCAAGCAGATGATTTTTCTCCACCGTTACCTTGCCGCCGTTGTCGCCGTCCGCGTCGATGATGAACTTCGGCACCGCGTATCCCGGCAGACGGTAGCGGAGTTTTTCCACTATGTCCACGCCGAGGTGGTAATCCGCGTAAAAATGCGCCGTCCCTTTGACCCGGTCGCACAGATACAGATAATAGGGGCGCACCCGTATGCCGATCAGCCTCGTATACAGTTCTTCGAGGACGTCCGCATCAGCGTTGATCCCTTTTAAGAAGACCGTCTGATTGCCGAGAGGAATGCCGCGTTTCAACAGGCGGCCGCATGCCGCCGCAGATTCTTCCGTCACTTCCTTCGGGTGGTTGAAATGCGTAAACACCCACAAAGGATGATATTTTTCAAGCATGTCGCAAAGTTCGTCCGTCACCCGCGCAGGGTCGGCAACGATCGCCCGCGTGCCGATCCTGATCGTATTCACGGTCGCGACGCTTCGAAATCCGGCAATATAGTATTCGAGCAGATCGATCGGCAATGTAAACGGATCGCCGCCCGTGATCAAAATATCGTTGATCTCGGGATGCTTTCTCACATAATCAAGCGCCGCCGGAAGCGCGTCCCTGTCGCAGATCGGGCTGTTCATGACCGTATTCTTGCGCGTGCAGTGGCGGCAGTGCATATAGCAGAAGTTCGAGCACATGAACGCCGCTCTCGAACGGTACTTGTGCACCAGAAACGGGACTTTCTCATAGCGTCCTTCGTTCAGCGGGTCTTCGCTGTAGCCTTCTACTTCATCGAGTTCCTTTGCGCTTGGGATGCACTGGAGCCGGATCGGATCTTCTTCGTCTTCCCAATCGATCAGATTGAAATAGTAGTCCGATATCCGCAAACGGTATTTTGCATCAACCGCGATGATTTCCTTTTTCTGCTCATCCGTTAATGGAATATTTTTTTCTTCCAGCCGTTCAAACAGCTGCTCTGCCGTCTCTATCAATGCGATATAACCTCCACGCCTTCTTCGTTGACATATACCTGGTATTCCCACTGCGCGGAGGGCTTGCCGTCCTTGGTATAGACTTCCCACTCATTGTCGTCGTCCACGATGACGTCCGCCTTGCCCATGTTCACCATCGGCTCGACGGTGAACATCATGCCCGGGACAATCAGCATATCCTCTCCGGCGTTCGATACATAACTGACCCACGGCTCCTCATGGAACTCAAAGCCGACGCCGTGCCCGCCGATATCGCGGACGACGGAAAAGCCGTTCGCCTCGGCGTGCTTATGGATCACCTCCGCCATGTCTCCTAAAAAGCCCCACGGCTTGATCGCTGCCACGCCCAGTTCCACGCATTCATGCGTAACCTCCACAAGCCGCCGCGTCTCGGGGGCAACATTGCCGACCATATACATCCGGGACGAATCGGAAAAATATCCGTCCAAAATCGTCGAACAGTCCACGTTTACAATGTCGCCGTTCTTAAGCGTCCGATCCTCTGCCGGAAACCCGTGGCAGACCTGGCTGTTGACCGACGTGCACACGCTGTACGGATAGCCCTCGTAGTCAAGCGGCGCCGGAATGCCGCCCATCTTCGTCGTGACCTGATAGACGATATCGTCAATCTCGCTTAACTTCATGCCGATCCGTATCGCCTCACCCACCGCGTCCAAACACGCCATATTGATCTTTGCGCTTTCGCGGCATTTTTGCACGTCATTTTCATTTTTCAGCATATCGCGTGACGGCACTTCCTTCCCCATGAAGGCGAACCGATCCACCTTTTTGTCAAACGACTCATGGCACTGCTTGTACTTGCGTCCGCTGCCGCACCAGCACGGCATATTCCTTCCGATCTTCGTTTCCTTAATGATTGGCAGCGGCTTGGGAGCCCATTGAAACGCCCTCATTCTTCTTCCTCTTCTCCTTCTCCTTCATATCCATTGATGTAGTTCACTTTATCATGCGTAAGCGTAATGTCGCCGAATACCACACGATCCCAAACTTTCTTATTGATTTTAACCTTATGTTCGGATTTTAGCAACTGTTTATAATCATATCCGTCATAATTTAACCCCGCGTAGGTCGTATCCATCTCGTCAGAAAGCCTTTGCTGATACTTTTGTGCAAGCGCGATTTCTTTCATCACCGCGTTGATGCTTTCGTATGTTCCGGGAAGCCGCTCCTTTTGCTCGTCATAGAGATCCGACCAAAAATCCGTCCGCACGTCCTCGAGCCTTTGTTTTTCTTCGCTTGTCAAAACAACGCCGTCTTCCGCCGCCGCACGATAAAAAATGCGGTCGTGCACCGCCATCTCCATCGCGCTCTTTTTCGCCTGTGCCTGTATGAAAATTCCGTTGACATGGATATTCCAAAAATCCTTGGTGGAATCGGCGTTGTAAACTTCCGCCTTATTTTCGATGCGCTGCTCTTGGAAAAGGACGTAAAAACCCAAATCGGAAAGCGTCATGTCCTCGCCGTCCACCGTGACCGCCGTTTCCTCAAGGCTTTCCAAATAATCCAGTTGGATATGCTTTTGATAAGAGGTATATATGCCGTAAAACAAAACAAGCGCAAGCAGTACGATGAGTACTGCCTGCACCAGTCGTTCCGTAATCATTCGAAAAAATCGTTTGTAATCCGTTCTTGCGAACCGACGCTGCCGCCGGTCCGTCCGTATGCCGTTCATTTATTTAGATGACTCTTCGGATCGCGAGGATCGGGTGGCAGGTAACCGGACGGTAATTCGTGACGCCGGTGGACGTGCTCTGCGCCTCGACGATACAGCCGTTGCCCATATAGATGCCGACATGCCCCGCGTAGCAGACGATATCTCCCGCCTGCATATACTCGTAACTGACCGCCTGTCCGACCGAGCGCAAGAGGGATGACTGCCGCTTCTTGGACAGGTCAATGCCGAAATGCGCATAGACCTGAACGACGAATCCCGAACAGTCGATGCCGTTCGTCAGGGAATTGCCTCCCCAGACGTAGCGGTTGCCGACGAACTGGTTCGCATAGGCGACTACCGATGCGCCGCTGATGCCCGTCACCTGCGATGGGTTCAACCCCGCGCCCTGCGACGCACCGGTCCCTAATGATGCAGAGGATGAACTGCCGCCGGAGGATGTGCCGCCGCTCGTGGAAGATGCGGAATCGCCGCCCGTAACCGTGATCTCCGATGAGGAGTTCGCCTGCGAACTTGCCGTTTCCCTTGCGCGTTTTGCCGCCTCTTCCGCCTCTTTTTTCGTCTGACTTTCCGCGGCTTTTTGTGCCGCTTCGTTGGCTTTCTGCTGCGCCGCGTTCGCCGCTACCGCCGCCGCGTTGCGCTTCGCCTGCTCTTCGGCGCGTTTCGCCGATAAGGCGGACGCCTTCTTCGCCGCCGCCGCCTGTGCCGCCGCCAGCTGCTGGTCGAAATTCTTGACTTCGACGCGCTTTGCCGCGATCATGTTATTAAGCGACACCTGCTTTGCCGACAACTGGTTCTTCTGCGCCTGCAGTTCCGCCTGCTGGTCTTCCAAGGACGCCTTCAGTTCGGCGATATCTTCCACCAGCCATTGGAAGTTCTGCAATAACTGTCGGTCATAATCCTGTACTGCGGTCGCGTAATCGACCTGATTCAAAAAATCCGCAATGCTGCCGGACTCGAGGAAGATCGTCACAAGGCTCTTGTTCTCATGCTCATACATGTACGAGATGCGCTCTTTCATCGCCTCGTACTGCTCCTGCTCCGCGATCTCCGCCGCTTCGAGATTCATCTTGGTGTCTTCGATTTCCGCTTCGAGGTTGGCGATCTCGCCCTCTAAGACGTTGATCTCCGCTAAGAGGTCGACCAGTTCGCTGTCTAACTCTTCCAGTTCGCCCTGCGCCGTGCCGAGTTCGCCCTCGATTGCGTCCGCCTGGTTGTTAAGCGCGTCCCGCTCCCTCTCTAATTTATTCCCTTCCTGCGCCACCGAATCCGCTTCGGACGCAAGAGAATCCGCTTTTTTCTGCAGTTCCTCGGCTTCTTTTTGTAACTTCTCCGCCTCTTTTTGGAGTTTGTCGGACTCCGATTCTTCTTCCGAATCGTCGCTGCTGCTGCTTGACGAATCGCTGGTGTCGGTCGTCGTCACTTCATCCGTCTTGTCCGCATACACGGCGGGCGCCGGAGCAAAGATGCCGACCATCATTGCGACGGCAAGGATCGACGCGATACGGATTCGTGTTCTTCGGTAATGCAATGGTCTAAATTCCTTTCGCTCATTTAGTGCTTAAATGACGATATAACACTAATTATAGTCTTTTCCACTATAAGGGGTTTTTGTGAAAAATGCAAGGGGAAAATGGAAAAAAGAGCGAAAAAAAGAGAAGAACCCCCGGCTGCCGCTGGTTCCGTTGTATACCGGATAGTATTCTGCGGTCGCCTGTGCTGCCGTTTCAGCCGTCGTGACGGTCGTCGGCGCCGTCGTCGTTAACGCTCTTTGAGAGACATTTTCCCGAAAGGCATGCTATACGTGAGGTCAAAAAAGAACTGCCGCCTTTATTTATGAATCGTAAAAGCGACAGCCATATCAAACTAATTAAAAGTTTTCATCGTGCTGCAGGTAATAGATTATCGGCGCGGTATCCAAAAACACCCGGCTATATTCGATCATTTGCCCGTAACTCCCTCACATAATCATCTGCCTCAAGACTTGTAGGAATAACCAACTCATCATTCTCGATCATGGATAAACAACTGTTTATTTCGTCAACTGATCGTTTTATCGGTTTTCCGTTTGCGTTTGCTTTATATGCGTGTTGCGGCTTAACAAATTTTATTGGCTCATTTATTATGATAGTTACAGTTCTTCCATCGAACGGCAAAAGGTCATCGTTTAATATAATGCTATTGCCTTTAATCTGACCTTGAAGTGCTTCGAGCATTATTCCCGCCCCCTTTCGGTACCATTATATCATCTTACGGTCAGGAAGAGAACAAGATTTTTATCGTAAAAATACATCCGAAGTAACGCCATATCTCTTCGGAACAGAGTACATCTTTATATTCAGGCAGGATTGCCGCCGCTCCCT
>CAJOQZ010000109.1 GCA_905236585.1 uncultured Lachnospiraceae bacterium | reverse complement strand
TGGATTTGATCGCGAAAGCATGGGAAATGGCGGGCCTTCTTGTTGATGAAAAGAGATAGGAGGAGACGATATGCCTATTAGAATTAATGGAATGAATTCCGGGCTGGATACCGAATCCATTGTTACGGCATTAGTGTCCGGATACAAGACGAAAAAAGATAAATTAGTCAAAGCACAGACCAAGCAGCAGTGGAAGATGGACGCATGGAAGGGCGTGAACACAAAGGTTTACGACCTCTATAAGAGTTTGGACAAGATGCGTCTGTCCTCGGCGGGCTACAAGACGAAAAAGACGACGGTGTCCGATACGACCAAGGCGTCGGTTACGGCGTCTTCCAATGCGCTTAACGGCACGCAGACCTTAAAGATCAACAAACTCGCTTCTGCAGGGTATATTACCGGCGGCGAACTGTCATCGTCGACGACGGGCTCTTCGACGCTTGGCTCCCTCGGGCTGGAGTCGTCGGGAACGATTACCGTAGGGACGAAGGACGGTACGACGGATATCAATGTAGATAGTTCCACGACCATCAACGATCTGGTATCGAAGTTGAAGGATGCCGGTGTGAACGCATCCTTTGATGAAAGCAATCACCGGTTCTTCGTCAGTGCCAAAGAAAGCGGCGCGTCCAATGATTTTTCCATGACCGCGTCCAATATCGGCGGCTTGGCGGCTCTGAATGTAACGGGTCTTAACGTGGAGTCCACATCCGGCGACGCCATGTATAAAAGTTATGGCGCCTATGCGCTGAATACGAACGGCGAGGCTCTTTATACGTACAATGACGACGGTACGGTGACGACGAACGGAACGTATGACGAGACGAAGACCAGAGAAAATATTGCAAACGTTTTAGATACATTAAAAGAGTATCATAATAATGTTACGAACGCGACGACGGACAACGCCCGCTATGCGCGGCAGAAAGCCTACGCGAATGCGGATGCGGAGAATAATTCTCTGCTTGCGGACGGTTCGACAAAGAGCAAGATCAACGGGCTGCTTTCGGCATCTTCGACATATGCGGCAGTCTCGGATGACGGGACGGTGACGGAATACACCGGACGTACCGAGGCGAAGGATGAATCCGGGAATACGCTTACGGATGAGAACGGCAAGACGCTGTACGATTATACCTATACCGACAGTGAGGGGAAGGAGCAGAAATACCGCTCTTCGGACGATCTTACGGTATCCACGCAGTTGACGGACTTAGCGAAAGAGGCGGGGCTGATTACAAACGTTACGGATGGCGAAGAGAATACCGTTTATGAGGAAGACGGGACGACGCCCAAAACCGACGAGACGAAATGGAATACCTACAAGTCGAATTACAATACGGTAAAGACGTTCAACGAAGCACCGGATGCTGAGGACGAAGCGTTTATTACGCGGGTGGCGAATGCGCAAGCGGACGGCGCGACAGAATCGGTTTCCGACATTGTTGCGGAACTTGACGGCAAAGTTGCGACAAATAACAGCAATATCTCGACATGGAATACATACATCAGCGACAATTCCACATGGGATGTATCAGGAATTGCAAGCATGTCGGGACCGGCGGCTACGGAGGACACCGATCTTGCCAACCAGTTGTCGGAGGCGATGGACAAGATCGCCATAGCAAATACCGCGCTTACGACGGGGCTTGGCTATTCTTCCACGGCGACCCGCGTGAACGGCGAGGATGCACAGATCGTTTTGAACGACGCGACGTTCTCATCATCCTCCAATAAGTTCAATATCAACGGTCTGACGATCAACGCAACCGCTACGACGGCACCGGGAGAGAGCATTACGATCACGACCGCAAGCGACACGCAGGCGACCTACGACAAGATCAAGGATTTCCTCACGCAGTACAATGAGGTCATGAACAGCCTGTCCACTTCGTATAACGCAGAGGCGGCAAAGGGTTACGAGCCGTTGACGGACGAAGAAAAAGAGGCAATGTCCGATACGGAGGTCGAGAAGTGGGAGACGAAGATCAAGAGTTCCCTGCTGCGGCGGGATCAGACATTGAGCGGGATTATGTCCACGATCTCCAACTCCATGTCCAAGTCTTATTCGGTGACGATGGCGGACGGTACGACGAAGAGCCTTTCGCTGGCATCGCTTGGCATCAAGACGGCGGGATATTTCTCGTCATCGGCAACCGACCGCAATGCGCTCCATATCGACGGGGACGAGGATGATGATATTTCCTCGGCAAATGCGGACAAACTCATGAAAATGATCGAAGAGGACCCGGATGCGGTGGAGAGCCTGATGAAGCAGGTGACGCAGGGGCTTTATGATAATCTCGACAAGAAAATGAAGTCCACCACCATGAGCAGCGCATACACCATTTACAACGACAAGGAGATGGGCAAGGAGTACTCCAATTATACGACGCAGATCAAGACGTGGGAGACGCGTCTGGCGGATATGGAGGAACGCTACTACAAACAGTTTGCTGCAATGGAGAAGGCGCTTGCCACGCTAAACAGCAATTCGAGTTCGCTGACCGGCATGCTCGGGGGCTGACGATAACTAAAATTTTATGAAAAGATAAAAGACGCATCTGTAAAGGATGCGTCTTTTGTGTTATAATAACCGTAATGTGGACGATATAGAATATGACAGAAGCAAGGCGGTAGTCCGGGCGGCGGAACATTCGGCACGAAAAAGGAACGGTTAGGGCATATGGACAAAAAAGATTATGTAATCATGCTGCGGGAAAGCCTCGAGAAGAAGATCGATATTTTGAAGATGATCCGGCAGAAGAACGCCAGGCAAAGGGAGATACTTCTTGATGAGCTGTCCACGCCGGATGAACTGGATGACAATTTCGAGGAAAAAGGCAAACTCGTCGATCAGATCGTGGCGCTTGACGACGGCTTTGAGACATTGTATGAGAAGGTCAGAGAAGCCGTGGAAAGCGACAGAGCGGCATATGCGGACGAGATTAAGAAGATGCAGGGGCTGATTCCGCAGATTAACGACTTAAGCAATGAAATCCAGGCGGAGGAGCAGCGGAACCGCAATCTGGCGAGCAAGCGTTTTTCTTCTATCAAGCAGCGGGTGCAGAAAGTGCGCACCGGACAGCGGGCGGCGAACATATACTATCAGAACATGATGAAGCGGAACAACATCGATCCGCAGTTCATGGATCATAAGGAGTAGGTCAAAAAGGAGGAAAACGGCAATGACAATGCAGGAAAACGCCAATCTTGTCGAGATTTTTCGTGGATTGAATATGGAAAATTGTTTAGGAGACTTTTTCCTCGGAGTAGAAGGACGCATAAGTACGCAAGAGGCGGTCGAGAAAATAAAAGAGAAGAAAGAAATAACGGATAAGAATTAAGAAATATACAAACTATCCGATATAAGTAGTAAAGGTTTTCAAGAAGGAGATGGATCATGGCACCGAGCAGCGGATATGAAGCATATCAGAAGAACAGGATTTTAACGGCGACACCGGCGGATCTGACGCTGATGCTCTATGAGGGCGCGATCAAGTTCTGCAACATTGCGATCGTGGCGTGTGAGAAGAACGAGATACAGAAGGCGCACGACAATATCCGCAAGACGGACCGCGTGATCGAAGAGTTTCAGATCACCCTGAACCGCAAGTATAAGGTGGCGGAGGATTTTGACAACGTATACAAATATATCCGTGAGCGCTTGACGGAGGCGAACATCAAAAAGGACCCGGAGATCTTAGAGGATGTCTTAAAGCATCTGCGTACCATGCGCGACACATGGAAGGAAGTCATGCGCCTGACGGCGAACGGCACCAAGGTGAACTGACGGCGGGCCGCGCACAGGGGCAAAACGGCGGCGCAAATTGAGTTTGGAATCCAATAAAAAGAGGAGGATGCGTTGCATCCTGCCTCTTTTTTTTGTACAATGACTGTATGGGTTTTGAGGAGTACAAAAGAAAATGCTATATGCTTTCCCGGCGGCAGGAAGCCCTGCGCGCAAGCGGACGTTTCGACGAAGAAGCGACGGCGGTTATCGAAGAGGGATTGTCTGCATACGGGCAGGAAGGGATCGCTTTTTTAGAGTCGATGATCGCCCGGCAGGAAGCATATGAGGAAATGGACAAGGTCTACTGTCCGATCCTGCTTTATGTCGGCAACCCGATCTGCTACGGCGTGCTGGATCTTTTCGCGTACGGACTCGGCAGGGCGCTGGAGGCGCAGGGGCAGTTTGTGGAGTATTTCAATCCGTACGGGGATAATGTGGCGGAACTGGTTACGCTGATGGGCAAGCGGTTTCGCGCCGTCATAGGGATTCAGACGTTCGCGTTTTCCGTCCGTCTGAAGACAGGGGAGAATGTCCACGATGCTATCATCGGACCAAAGTTCAATATGTTCTTGGATCACCCGATCTGGATGCGGGAGCATATCATCGGCGGACCGAAGGACTACACCATCCTTACCCATGATATGAATTATGTGCGCTTTATTTCGGATTATTACGCGGATTATGCGAAGACCGCGCTGCTCCCCCCGGCGGGGCAGATCGCGTCCGCATCCGAACAGGATAAGGGAGGAATCCGGTCGGAAGACGGAAGCCTCTCGGCAATAGACGGGCAGCAGGATGGGAAAGATTTCCTTTATGATTTTACATTTATCGGCACGTATCACAACTGGCGGCTGTGGAATATACAGGTGGGGCAGTTGAACCGCAGGATGGGCGGGCTGGCACGGCGGATGATCGCCTATATGTTATCCCACCGCAGTCTGACATGGGAAGATGGCTTGCGGGGAATGTTGGAAGAGGTCGAACGTAAAAGCGGCGGTTCAACAGAAGAAGCCTCCGCCGGAGGCATTCGGGCGAGGGCGGTTCGGGAGAGAATGGCGCATGAGGCGCTTAGCGACGATAAAGCATTTTCGGATCTTCTCTTTGACATCAAACCGGCGTGCTTTATGGTGATGAGTTATCTGCGGGAGAAGATATTGGATACGATCCTCGCGGCTGGGATAGCGGTTGACTTGTTTTCCTCCAGTTTTTGCGGGACGAAGTACGAGAAGAATCCGAACGTGACGCTTCACGAGGAAAAAGCAGGGGAAGAGGCGCTTATGTTGTATGCGCAGTCGAAAGTTTCCCTGAATATCATGTCGTGGCACAAGGCGGGCATGACGGAGCGGATCGCGAACATGTTTTTGAACGGCGCCGTTATGATAACAGATGCCAGCACGTATCTCGAAAAAGAGTACGTGGAGGGGG
>CAJOQZ010000108.1 GCA_905236585.1 uncultured Lachnospiraceae bacterium | reverse complement strand
GTGTTCGGATTGACGACAAGTCCGATATCCTTGCCCAATGCCTTGATCGCCCTTAAGGTGGCACGGATGCTGTTCGCCGCCTCTACATGGAAGGAGATGCAGTCCGCGCCCGCTTCGGCGAACTCTGTGACGAACCGCAGCGGGTCCGTGATCATCAGATGCACGTCCATATAGGCGTCGGGAAGCGCCTTGCGCAAACTTGCCAATACCGGCAGACCGAAACTTAAATTATTGACGAAATGCCCGTCCATTACGTCAAAGTGGATCATGTCCGCGCCAGCGTCCAGCACCTCGCGGCAGTCTGCGCCTAATTTAGCAAAATCCGCGGATAGAACCGAAGGACTTAATTTAGCCATTGCATACTTCCTTTGTGACTTTTACAATGTTGTCCGCACACAGACCGAATGCTTTAAGCAGTTCCCCTGCCGGGCCGGAGTGTCCGAACTCGTCGTTGACGCCGATGCGTTTAACCGGGGTCGGATGCACTTCGCTCAAATATCCGGCAACAGCCTCGCCCAAACCGCCGATAATGCTGTGCTCCTCAACGGTTATGATGCGTCCGCACTTCTTCGCTGCGTCGAGAACGAGATCCGTGTCGAGCGGCTTGATCGTGGGCATATTGATAAGATATACGGATATGCCGTCTTTTTCCAGCTGCTCGCACGCCGCGATCGCCTCGGGAACCATGATGCCGTTGGCGATGATCGCCACGTCCGTACCCTCATGCAGTACTTCGCCCTTGCCGATTGCGAACTTGTAATCGTCCTTGTGGAATACCGGCGTCGCTGCACGTCCAAAGCGCATATAGACCGGCCCTTCCATCTCATAAGCCGCCTTAACCATTGCTTTCGCCTCCACGTCGTCCGACGGGCACATAACGGTCATGCCGGGGATGGTGCGCATCAGAGCGAAGTCCTCGCAGCACTGGTGGGATGCGCCGTCTTCGCCGACGGAGATGCCGCCGTGCGTCGCGCCGATCTTCACATTCAGATGCGGATAACCGAGGGTGTTCCTGACCTGTTCGAATGCGCGTCCCGCCGCGAACATGGCGAATGTCGCTGTAAACGGAACCAGTCCCATGGTCGAAAGCCCCGCCGCCACGTTGATCATGTTCGCCTCGGCGATGCCGCAGTCGAAGTGACGTTCGGGATATGCTTTTTGGAAGGTTGCCGTCTTGGTCGCGCCCGCAAGGTCGGCGTCTAAGACGACTAAATTCTCTGCGGTAGCGCCTAATTCTTTTAACGCGTTGCCGTAACTGTCGCGTGTCGCGATTTTTGTCATTTCTGCCATCTCTTACGCCTCCTCTATTGCTTTTCTTGCTGCGGCAAGTTCGTCCATGCCCTGCTTGTATTCGTCGTCATTCGGCGCTTTGCCGTGCCAGCCCGCCTGGTTCTCCATGTAGGAGACGCCTTTGCCTTTGGTCGTTGACATGATGATGCAGGTCGGTTTGCCCGAACCGTGGTTTGCGTGGAATTTTTCCAAACCTTTTTCAATGTCGTCAAAATCGTGTCCGTCAATGCAGATTACGTCGCAGCCAAAGGACTTGAATTTCTCGTCTACCGGATCGGTGTTCATAACGTCCTTGGTCCAGCCGTCGATCTGAAGGCCGTTCTTGTCGACGATGATGCAGAGGTTGTCTAATTTGTAGTGGGCCGCGAACATGGTCGCTTCCCAGATCTGACCTTCCGCCAGTTCGCCGTCGCCGACGATGGAATAGACGTTGACGTCTTTTTTTAGATATTTTGCGCCCTTTGCCATGCCTGCCGCGGTCGATAAGCCCTGACCTAAAGAACCGGTGGACATATCGATGCCCGGCACCGTGTTCATGTTCGGATGTCCCTGCAGGTAGGAATCCGTATGGCGGAGGTTCTTCAGATCGTCGACCGGAAAATATCCCCGCAGCGCCAAAGCCGAATACAGACCCGGCGCCGTATGTCCTTTGGATAATACAAAACGGTCGCGGTCTTCCCATTTCGGGTTCTTCGGGTCGATGCGCATTTCCTTGAAGTACAGGTAGGTGAACATATCCGCCGCGGAAAGGCTTCCGCCCGGATGTCCCGACTTCGCGCCGTGGGTTGCGGTAAGGATGCCTTCCCGCACCTTAACGGCAGTCAGTTTCAGTTCCTTTTTTTCTTCTGCTGTCATAATAACTCCTTTTTTATTTGCTCTGCCCATAGTAGGCGTTCGGTCCGTGTTTTCTGGAAAAATGCTTGTCCTGGATGCACTGCGGCGCACTTTCTACCTTTGGATTGATCATTTCGGTATAGAGCGCCATCTTCGCGACTTCTTCCAAAACGACAGCGTGATAAACCGCCTGTGCAGCCGTCTTGCCCCATGTGAACGGTCCGTGGTTGCGGCAGATGACTGCCGGCACGTAAACGGGATTGATCTCGCGTTCCTTAAACGTCTCTACGATGACGTTGCCGGTGTTAAGCTCATAGTCTTCGTCGATCTCTTCGGGCGTTAAGTTCCTTGCGCAGGGGATCGGCCCGTAAAAGTAATCCGCGTGCGTTGTGCCGTAAGCCGGGATATCGCGGCCGGCCTGAGCCCATGCGACCGCGTGCGGGCTGTGCGTGTGCACCACGCCGCCGATCTCCGGGAACATATTGTAAAGGACCATATGCGTCTTCGTATCGGAAGAGGGATTCATATCGCCCTCAACCTTGTTGCCCTTTAAATCCATAACAACCAGATCTTCGGGCTTTAATTCGTCATATTCCACGCCTGACGGCTTGATGACGAAAAGTCCCTGCTCGCGGTCGATGCCGCTGACGTTGCCCCAGGTATAGGTGACCAGGTTGCGGCGGGGTAATTCCATGTTAGCTTCGTAAACTTCTTTTTTTAACTGTTCCAGCATAGTAAACTGCCTCCTTATTGTAGCACAACTCCCATCCCCGTGAAAGAGGGGACGGGGAAGTTGATCCGTTTTCTTATTCGGTGATCCTGTAGTATGCAACCTCGTCGATCTCGCGGTTCGTTCCGACGATGATGTCGACGCCGTCCTTGTTTTTGAAATGCATTGCGTTCGCGCAGCCCGTTTCCTTATCGATGAG
>CAJOQZ010000107.1 GCA_905236585.1 uncultured Lachnospiraceae bacterium | reverse complement strand
GTATTATCAGGTGGACAGCCGGTATTACTGGCTCGGAACCGGCGGACATCCGTATTTCAATGAACTTGTGATATCGGATCAGCCGGTGGACGGGGAGCATATCATCGACTACGGCAAGGATTACCATTACGTTCTTTCCATTGATTACAATTCGGAGAAGAATCCTTACAAGGGCTCCGCGATCTTCTTCCATGTAGAGTCGGGCGGACCGACGGCGGGATGCGTGTCCATGCCGGAAAACAATATGATTCAGTTGATCACGAATGCGAGACAGGACTGCGTCGTCATCATTGATTCCCCGGAGCGGATCGGATATTACTAAAATTGAAAAAAGACCTCGTCGTATGGGCGGGGTCTTTTTTATGCGCTGATCGGAGCCTGACTCTGCTCGAAAAAGTCGGTCAGCTGCTCGATCGGAATGGGGCGGGAGTATTTATATCCCTGCAGATATTTCGCGCACATTCTTAAGCAGCGTTCTTCGTCGGCGTCGTCCTCGATGCCCTCATACAGAACCGCATATCCCATGTCGGAAAAAAGATGTGCGAGGTAGTTGACCATGGTTTCGGATTTCAAGTCGTTGCCGCTGGCAATCGTAAGCGAACGGTCGAATTTGATGATGTCAAACGGCAGTTCCAAAATCCTCTCGTAGTTGGAATAACCTGTGCCGAAGTCGTCCAGATAAAACTTGATGCCGGAATGCTGGAGTTCGAGGACTTTTTCCTTCATAACGAGGAAGTCTTTTTCGCTCTGGCTCTCTGTGATCTCGATTGCGATCTTGTCGTACGGAATGTCCGCCGAGGAAATGATCCGGTCGACATTTTTACAGAAGTTGACGTCTCGGATATCAAGGACGGAAAAGTTGACCGAAACGCGAGTGACTGCATATCCCTCGTTGAGAAGATTTTTGATCTGCTTGCACGACTTGGAAAGGATGATCATGCTTAACGTGCGGATGTAGTTGTATTTTTCCGCCATCGGGATAAAACGGTCGGGGAACACCATGCCGGTTTTGTCCAATTTCAGACGCATCAAAGCCTCGGCGGTGTCGAATTTGTCGGTCTGAATATTGTAAACCGGCTGGCAGAAGACTAAGACCCGGGGATCGTCCATATCCTGCTTTGCCTGAATGTCCGCGAGTTCCGAAAGAATGTATTCATGTTCGCGAAACGCCGTAACATCCTCGTCCGTAATTTCATGAAATTCGTTGTCCGCCATGCGGTTCGCCATGTAATGCAGCAGAGACAGATAGTCGTTGGTCCGGCTGATTTCGTCATATGTTTTTGTAAAAATTATCTTATAATCTTTTTGGTATTTCGGGTATTCCTGCTCAAAAAAATCGAGCATCTGATGTGTTTTCTCCCGGTAAGCAGGATCTTTTGCCGTTTCAATCGTCAAAAGGAACTGCCCCGCGGAAATGGAGAACAAGACGGCTTTATGGAAGTAGTCGCTGACGAATCCGCGGATCGTTTTTTTGACTTCGAGGGAATTTGCCTCGCCGCTTGTTTCAAAATCGGGAATGGACAAGTACATTAGGAAAAATTCGCTCTTTTGCTCGTAACTGTACGTCACCGTATCCTCAAACGCCTTGGCGCTGATGCTTCCTGTTTCAAAGTCGTAAGGATTGGAATGGAGCAGATATAAGATGGCAAAAGCCGGGAATAAAAAAGTCGAAGCCGTGTAGGAATTTTGCCCGAAATAGCCTTGGATCAGCATGATCATAAAAGAAACGCACATCGCGCCCCCGACTCCGCGGACAATCTGAAGATAGATCCGTCCGCTGTTGGCGACCATTAATACAGCGATCATGCCCATGTAAATCATATATCCGAGGGGGAAGATATTTAAGGCGTTGTGAGGCGTCCCTTCCGCGTCAATATAAAACCCTGCTTGAAAATAGGGCGAGATCAACTCAAATACGACGGACAACGCCAGTACGCAGCCGCCGACAGAAAAGTACGGGCGGATTTCCTCCCGGCTTAGCAGCAGCGTATCTTTTATGTAGATCAGATAAAACTGCAGATTTGCAAGGAGCGTAATATGATACGCCGCCCGCATCAGATAGATGATAAAATGCGGAAAAACGTCCGCATGATGCAGCATCACGTAAAAGAGGATATCCGAAACAGCCGCAACGCACAGCAGAGCAAGCAGGTTGCGGAAAAGCAAGAAACTCTTCGTGCGGCTGATATAAGCGATCCGCATCAGAATGAAAAAGACGATGCAGGTGGCGATCACCAGAATATCCCCGGCGGGAGAGTATTGGTTGTAATATGAACTAAGATGAAGCATAAACGTATTTATTCAAAACAGCACGAAGCGTTCATCGCTGAGTGCGTGCCTTACACACGGATTACATGCATCGGACGCATTTTCAATGTGCTTTAAGCACCGCGTCCGATGCGGTAACTGTTCAGGTACTGAACAGTTAAGCATAGTCAAATTATATCATAAGGAATGGGGCATGACTATAAAATTATGTCGAAATTTGTGTAAAATTTCGCGTAAATACTGTCAAAATATGTGCTTTTTTCCAAAGCATTTTCAAATCTGTCGTGGACACGTGTTTTCATTTTTCGTATAATAAAAGGACAGACTGACTATTGGGAGGCGCACGGTACGCATGGAAGGCATTTTTTTGGCGAACGGAGAAGAGGTTCGAAAAGTAAAATGGTACTGGATCGGTTTGCTGTGTCTTGCGGGTCTTGCCGTCAATTTCGCCGGTTCGGCGTTTGCCGAGGCACTTGAACTTCCCTTTTATTTCGACGCGATCGGAACGGTTCTTGCCGCGGCGCTTGGCGGCTATCTTCCGGGGATCGTGGTCGGACTTTCGACCAATTTCCTTAAAATGGTAAGTGACGAGACGGCACTTTACTATGGATCTTTGAATGTGCTGATCGCTGTATGCATCTCCTTTTTTTTATCGGGAAGATCAATATACCGGATGCGATCCTTAACAAGCCGGGACGTCTGACGGACGAGGTGCGTGAGATTGCGTCGTCGTTTAGCGAGTTTGAAGAGGAGTAGGGATGATAAAAGTATTGTTTGTCTGCCACGGCAGGATTTAATGTCAAAGCGAAGAATGGCGGAAATAAGCCATTTGTGGGCAGAGTGGTATCTGATTTACACCTTGTTTACACCTTTTGATCCGAGGTTATCTGACTTATTGAAAGAGAGAGTATACGAAATGATAAAAATACTGTTCGTCTGCTGGGGCAAGAGATTTCAGTAAAGCGGGAAACCTTGAAAATACGGCATTTTGAAGATTTATCAAACGGATTTACACCCCGTTTACACCTTTTGAAGGTGGACTACCCGATGAATGATGAGAGCACTCTGCGTGATGCAGGGTGCTTTT
>CAJOQZ010000106.1 GCA_905236585.1 uncultured Lachnospiraceae bacterium | reverse complement strand
GCGGATGTGCGAGGAACTTGCGTGCCATGTGGAGGATCTGCAGCGGGTGCGAATTATGCATTTTCTTTTGGGCGGTATAGAGGAAGGAAAATTTCGAGAGGCAACGGAGCGGGAGTGGAGTGAACTAATGGCGGCGATTAAGGTGCAATGATGAGTCACCGTTCTCCCAAAATTTTTCTCTCACGACCGAGACAACGGTCTTAGCAAGACATGATCTTCCGGCTCGCTGGCGTAAGGCATGACTTTGGAAAGAACTGCCGCTCATCGGGAATCATATTCTGCACGACCGAGACAACGGTCTTAGCAGAACATGATTCTCCAATTCGCTGGCGTGAGGTATGTCCTATGCAAGAACTGCCGCTCATCGGAAATCATATCTTGCACGGACGGAGCAACGTCCTTAGCAAGACATGATCTTCCGATTCGCTGGTGTGAGGCGCCTTACACCAACGACCTATGGATATCTGTCTCTCAAAGGGAGTTGTCTCTCCCGTGAGAGACAGATATTCATAGGGAGTGGTAAATTACCTATATACGTTATTATTCCATTATGTACCGAATCACCTTTCTGAAGAAAATATCTCGCAAAGGGCGTAGTTCCGCCCGTGGGAGATGTTTTTTCAGAAAGGAAGTAAGCCAAAGAGCATAAAACGCATCTCAATGTAGGAAGTATAAATAAAACAGAAAGAAAACCAATGAACGAAGAAAACATACAAACCGAATCGGAAGCGTCAGCCGAAATTGAAAAACTGACCGCCGAGATCGAATACCACAGCAACCGATACTATAATGAAGATGCGCCGGAAATCAGCGACTACGAATACGATATGCTGATGCAGCGGCTCAAGAAGTTGGAAGCCTCATATCCGTCGCTTGCGAAAAAAAACTCCCCGACGAAACACGTCGGCGGCACGGCAAAGCGCGAGGCGGGCGTCCTTGTGCGCCACAACGTACCCATGCTTTCTTTGCAGGACGTTTTTTCCAAGGAAGACGTGATCCGTTTTGTAGAAGAGATGCGTCAGAAATTGGATGAGCCGGAATTTGTCGTTGAATACAAGATCGACGGGCTGTCCATGAGCCTGCGCTATGAAAACGGCTCGCTCGTTATGGCGGAGACCCGCGGGGACGGAATCGAATTTGGCGAAGACGTGACGGTCAACGCTCGCGAGATCAAAGACGTTGTGCAGCAGTTAGCCGATGCGCCGGAGTATTTGGAGATCCGCGGCGAGGTTTATATGAAAAACGCCGATTTTGACGCGGTAAACGCCAGACAGGAACTGCTTGGGAAAAAGATATTTGCCAATCCGAGGAACTGCGCGGCAGGCACCCTGCGCCAACTTGACCCGGCGATCGTCAGGGAGCGTCCGCTTTCGCTTTTCATTTTCAATCTCCAGCAGGCGCGGGGCAGACAGTTTCAGACGCATACACAGTGCTATGAGTATCTGAAGTCGCAGGGCGTTACGGTGATCGACGATTATAAAGTCTGCAAAACGGCGGAGGAGGTTTGGAACGCGATTGAGGCGATCGGCGACAACCGCGGGAATCTTGCGTACGACATCGACGGTGCGGTGGTCAAGATCAACCGGTACAGCGACAGGGAACTGTTGGGGGCGACCGCGAAAACGCCGCGCTGGGCGATTGCCTACAAATATCCCCCCGAGGAAAAAGAAACGACGCTGCTAGATATTGAACTGACCGTCGGACGAACCGGGCGGATCAATCCGACGGCTGTTTTTGCACCGGTTCAGCTATGCGGAACGAGCGTATCGAGGGCTACCCTTCACAATCAGGATTTTATCAATGAACTTGATATCGGCATCGGCGATACGATCTCGGTTTATAAATCAGGCGAGATCATTCCCAAGATCCGAAAAGTCAACCATGCGAAACGACCTGCTGGCGTTGCGACGTACCGGATACCGGATGTCTGCCCGGTCTGTGGAGCGAAGGTTGCAAGAGAGGAGAACACGGCGGATATCCGCTGCACCAACTCGTCCTGTCCGGCGCAGCTGGTGCGCAACATTATTCATTTTGTCAGCCGCGAGGCAATGGATATCAAAGGGTTCGGAGCGGTTTACGTCGAATCTCTGGTGAACGAGGGATTCATCCGCGACATCGCGGACATTTATCATCTGCATGAACACAGGGATCGGATGATTGCAAGCGGCATTATCGGAAAAGAAAAAAATACCGATAAATTATTATCGGCAATCGAAGCGTCGAAGGCGAATGACGCGGATAAACTTTTTACGGGTCTTGGCATCTTAAACGTCGGCAGAAGCGCGTCAAAAGCGCTTTTGGCGCATTTTAAGACAATCGATGCGGTCATGGACGCCGACGAAGAGCGGCTTGTCGAAGTGGAGGACATCGGAGAAGTGTCCGCAAGGTGCATCCGGGAATATTTCGCGCAGGAGGCGAACCGGCGTTTGATAGAAAGGCTTAAGGAGAGCGGCGTCAATATGGAGGCGGGCGAAGCCGTTTTAGTGAGCGAATCGTTTGCCGGGAAGACCTTTGTAATTACGGGGACGCTGCCGACCATGAGCCGGAACGAGGCAAAAGCGTTTATCGAGGAGAACGGCGGCAAGGTCACGGGTTCCGTTTCGAAAAAGACGGACTACCTTGTGGCGGGCGAGGCGGCAGGAAGCAAATTAGACAAGGCAGCCGCGCTTGGAATCGAAGTTTTGACGGAAGAGAGGCTGCGGGCAATGGCGGAAAAGGAATAGGAACAATGCAAAAGCACCTCCGTGGAGGCGAACCAAGTTATACAGACCGCACGACAACTGTTTTTTATAAGATAGGAGCGATGGAATATGCCGCTTAGAACACAAAATGATTTACCGGTACGGAGCATACTGGAAAAAGAGAATATATTCGTCATGGACGAAAACCGCGCCATGCATCAGGATATCCGTCCGCTCGAAATCGGCATTTTGAATCTGATGCCGTTAAAGGAAGACACGGAACTGCAGATCTTGCGGATTTTGTCCAATACGCCGCTGCAGGTGGACATAACGTTTTTATCGACGGCGAGCCATGAGTCGAAGAATACGTCGAAGAGCCATTTGAATCAGTTCTACGAGACGTTTGACGACATAAAGGAGCGCAACTTGGACGGGCTGATCATTACGGGTGCGCCGGTGGAAATGATGCCGTTTGAAGAGGTGGACTATTGGGACGAGATCTGCCGGATCATGGAGTGGTCCAAGCGGCATGTGACGTCGACGCTGCATCTTTGCTGGGGGGCGCAGGCTGGGCTGTATTATCACTATGGGATTAACAAGCGCATTTTGCCGGAAAAAAAGTTCGGCGTTTTTTCCCATGAGGTGAAGCACCGGAAAATCCCGCTGATGCGCGGTTTCGACGACGTTTTTTTGGCGCCGCATTCGAGGCATACGGACGTGGCGGTGGAGGATATCCGAAAGGAAAAAAATCTGCTTCTTCTGGCGGATTCCAAAGAAGCGGGAATCTTCCTTTGCATGTCAAAAGACGGCAGACAGATTTTCGTGATGGGGCATCCCGAGTATGACCGTCTGACGCTGGACAAGGAGTACAAGCGCGACAAGGCGAAGGGCATGGATATCGCCCTGCCGAAGAATTATTATCCGAACGACGACCCCGGCAAAAAGCCGCTTCTGCAATGGCGCTCTCACGCGGACATTCTGTATACGAACTGGCTCAACTACTACGTATATCAGGCGACGCCGTATGAGTTTACGCACCCGGATTTCATTTATGCGGAGGATAAGGTGTTTGATGGGATCTAAGGGCTTAAACATAAGGTTTTCGGTCATCAAAACATCGGTCAGGTAAAGCACAGGAAAATCGCATAATTTTGCAAAAAATCGCAAAACGATGCAAAAAAATGGTGTAGTAAATGGTGTAGTAGCAAAAAATGATGGTGTAGTAAAAAATAACAGGCTTGGAAGCGCTAAAATGTAGATGAATCGGGAAATGATTCATCTCGATATCACAGTAACATATTAACTTGCGGATAATGCCCGCACAATGAAGTCAGTTGAAATCATTGTGCGGGCATTTTTGTTTCTGGAAATAAGGAGGTCAAAAGGATGCTGAAAGTACGACTGATGGGAAGAACACGGGATATCAAATGGTATCGAAAGATGATGGACCGGAACAGAAAACTTGAGGTGGTAGAACATTCCGAACTGTTTCCGCTCTATGGGAGCGATCATCTTTACCGAGCATTCTTTTGGTTTAACCCTATTTGAGAGAATTCCATTTGAACTTAACACAGAGCATTTTCTGGCGGTTGCATTTGGTGGAGCTATTCTTGGAGCTGGGTTGGCATTGATATTAAAGAATGGCGGCTGTATTGATGGCTCAGAGATTTTTGCCAATATTATCGTTTCGGAGTTAACAAAGCATACCGGAAAAAACTATGGTATGACTTCTATACTTTTGGCTTTTAATGGTAGTGTCTATTTTGCGGCTTTTCTGCTAATTAACACTAACGCTGCGCTAATGAGCCTTTTAGTTTATGTTGTGGCCACAACTGTGATTGATAAAGTAACAGATCATTTTGAAGCCATAAAACAGGTGACAATCATTACAAAGAATCCCGATAACATCATAGAAGAGATTAGGACTGAATTGAATAAAACTTGTACGATTATGGATTCTTTTGGTGTGATTGCTGGAGAAAACAAGACATTAATTTGTTATATTAACTATTTTGAACTTCAGAAAATGAAAGAAATTATAGCTAGAAACAAAGGCTCGTTTAGTACGGTTTCGACAATAGATGAGATTCTTCGATAAGACAAGTTTCTTAAAAACTAATTTTGATATTTACAGTGTGGCATAATTATGCTACACTGTATTTGTATAGAAGGAGGTGTTTTTATGCCGATGATTATGCCAATTAGAGATTTAAGAGATACAAGTAGAGTATCTGAAATTGCACATAAGCAGCAGGAACCAATTTATGTTACGAAAAATGGATATAGTGATTTAGTGGTTATGAGTGCCGAATACTTTGAGCGATTTGCACGAGAGAATCGCATTGATCAAGCGATTTTTGAGGCGGAGCAAGAGTTTGCCGAAAAAGGTGAATCTATCGATGCCGAAGTAGCTTTTGCGGAATTGGAGAAAAAGTATTTTGGATAAGTATACAGTTAAATTGATGAAAAGGGCATATAGAGATATTGAGGATATATATGCCTACATTGCACATGAAAAGCTATCTCCTGAAAATGCAGAGGGACAAACAAGTCGAATAAAAAACGCAGTTTTGGGACTAGATCAGTTTCCGCAATCACATCAAGATAGACTTGTTGGTAGATATGCCGGAAAAGGATATAAGCAGCTTGTTATTGATAACTATATTGCAATTTTCAGGATTGATGAAAAGAAGAAGATTGTCTACGTGGTAACGGTTCAATATCAAGGGAGGGATTTATAGTTCAAAGTACTGTTACAGTACTGTTTGAGTAATAGGAGAT
>CAJOQZ010000105.1 GCA_905236585.1 uncultured Lachnospiraceae bacterium | reverse complement strand
CTGGCTCACTGCCTTTGCCTATGGTACCAGTTACTTCTCAGCTGTTGTATTCATCGGTTATGCCGGACAGTTCGGATGGAAATACGGGATCGCCGCGACATGGGCGGGAGCAGGCAACGCGCTGTTAGGCTCCCTTGCGGCGTGGGTCGTATTGGGGCGGCGGACGCGCATTATGACCCAGCATCTGGATTCGGCGACCATGCCGGAATTTTTGGGAAAACGGTTTGCCTCCGAGAATGTCAAGATCGCCGCGTCGGCAATTACGTTCATTTTTTTGATTCCCTATACGGCGTCCTTGTATAACGGGCTTTCGCGGTTGTTCGGCATGGCGTTCAACATTGACTATTCGGTGTGCGTGGTCGTTATGGCGGTGCTGACCGGAATCTACGTCATTGCGGGCGGCTATATGGCGACGGCGATCAATGATTTTATTCAAGGACTGGTTATGATCGTCGGGATCTGCGCGGTCATCGGCGCGGTATTATCCGCAAAAGGCGGCTTTATGGCGGCGCTGGACGGCTTAGCGCAGGTAACGGACGAAACGGTGTCCGCGACACCCGGCGTATTCAATTCGTTCTTCGGTCCCGACCCGATAAACCTTCTCGGCGTTGTGATCCTAACGTCCCTCGGTACGTGGGGGCTGCCGCAGATGGTGCAGAAATTCTACGCGATTCGAAGTGAAAAAGCGGTCGAGACGGGAACGATCATTTCGACGTTTTTCGCGTTTATCGTGGCGGGCGGCTGCTACTTTTTGGGCGGTTTCGGACGGCTGTTTTCGGACCGTGTGGATGTGGCGGCGGAAGGGTATGACGCGATTGTACCGGCTATGCTTTCGGGACTGCCGGATCTGCTCTTGGCGGTTGTCGTGATCTTGGTGTTGTCGGCGTCCATGTCTACCTTGTCGTCGCTGGTTCTGGCATCGAGTTCGACGCTGACGCTGGATTTCTTAAAAGGGCATTTCATCAAGGAAATGGATGAGAAAAAACAGGTCTTTCTGATGCGCGTTTTAATCGTGGTGTTCGTTGCGATTTCGGTGGTGATCGCGCTGATCCAGTATACGTCGAACGTCACCTTTATCGCGCAGTTGATGGGCGTGTCGTGGGGCGCCTTGGCAGGCGCGTTTTTGGCGCCGTTTTTATACGGTCTGTATTGGAAGGGCACGACGAAAGCGGCGTGCTGGGTGAACTTTATTTTTGCCTGCGCGCTCATGCTGGCAAACGTATTTGTACGTCCGGCTTTCCCTGTGCTTTTGCAGTCGCCGATCAATGCGGGGGCGTTCTGCATGATCGCCGGACTTGTTATTGTGCCCCTTGTATCTCTTGTTACAAAAACGCCGGACAAAACATTATTAGATGAGACGTTTGCCTGCTATGAGCGGCGCGTGTCCGTTCCCCAGAGGGAAGCGCTTGGAGAAGATGGAGAATAAAATGGAAGAAAAAAAAGGTTCTCTGTTTCGGGAAAAAAGTATGGAAAAAGTTGCTTCGCCGGAGCAGCTCGATGCATATATCCGGGTTGCTTCGCCCGGCGTTTGGATTTTTTTTGCGGCGCTGGTGCTGCTCTTATTGGGCTTTCTTGTATGGAGCGTCTTCGGCAGGATTGACATGGTAACACAGGAAGGGGGCACTCTTGTAACGGAAAGCGTCGCCCCGATTTATTTTGTAACGAATTAGTGAAAGATATGAAAAGGGCAGATCAGATCAGACAACCGGTGTCGCGCCAGATTGCGAAAGTGCCTGTCGTGATGCAGATGGAAGCCCTTGAATGCGGGGCGGCTTCACTTGCCATGGTGCTTGCTTACTACGGAATGTGGCTTCCGTTGGAGCAGGTGCGGTTTGACTGCGGCGTTTCAAGGGACGGGTCGAATGCGAAAAATGTGCTGATCGCGGCACGCAGTTACGGGCTTAGCGCCAAAGGCTTTCGGTATGAGCCGGATTATCTGAAGGAAAACGGTTCGTTTCCCTGTATCATCCACTGGAATTTTAATCATTTTGTCGTCCTCTGCGGTTTTAAGCGGGGAAAGGTCTATATCAACGATCCCGCACGCGGAAATGTTGTCGTGACCGAAGAGGAGTTTGACGAATCCTTTACCGGAATCTGTCTGGAATTTGCCCCGACGGAAAGTTTTGCGCCGTTCGGCAAGCCCAAGGGGATGCTTACGTTTGCCGCCGAGCGCTTAAAAGGCGCGGGATCGGCGGTTGTCTTTACGATTCTCGCGGCAGTCATAACGGCTGCGTTCGGCGTGATCTATCCCGGATTTACGCGGGTCTATATGGATCAGATCCTGCCGGGGCTTCGCGTGTCGTGGTTTCTTCCTTTTATTGCGGCATTGTGCGCCATCAGTCTGATTCAGATCGCGGTCGCCTTTTTACAGGCGGTCTGCTCCCTTCGCATCAGCGGCAAACTTGCCGTGTACGGCGCAACGTCTTATATGTGGAAGGTGTTGTCGCTTCCCATGGAATTTTTCTCCCAGCGGATGGCGGGCGATATCCTGATGCGCTTGCAGTCGAATGCGACGATTGCGTCCTCCCTGGTGGGGACATTTGCGCCGCTTGCGATCGATGCGGGGATGATGGTGTTTTATCTTGTCGTTATGGTACGCTACAGCGCCCTCCTTGCAGCGGTCGGCATATCGTCCATCCTCATCAATCTGCTTACCGCGAATTATATTTCAAAAAAACGCGTCAATATCACACGGGTCATGATGCGCGATGAGGGGAAACTGCAGGGGACGACCGTCGCCGCGATCGAGATGATCGAGACGATCAAAGCGTCCGGCGCGGAGAACGGTTTTTTTGAAAAATGGGCGGGCTATCAGGCGAGCGTAAATGCCGGACAAGTCCGATACAGCAAAGTCGATGCCTATCTGGGGACGCTGCCGGTTCTCGTTTCGTCCCTTGCGAATGCGCTGGTGCTGTTTTTAGGGGTGGCGCTTGCGATGGAAGGCAGTTTTACGGCGGGCATGATCATGGCATTTCAGACGATTTTGATGCAGTTTTCCTCGCCTGCGACGAAACTGATCACGGCGGGGCAGTCGCTGCAGGAGATGCGGACCGACATGGAACGTCTTGAAGACGTGCTGAAATATCCGGCAAAGGAAGAATATAATGAGAATGCGCAAGAAGAGAGTTTCGCAAAACTCTCCGGCGCGGTAGAGATACGCGGCGTTACCTTCGGCTATTCGAGGCTTTCAGAGCCGTTGATCAAGGATTTCAACCTGCACTTGGAACAGGGCAGCCGCGTCGCTTTCGTCGGCGCGTCCGGCTGCGGCAAGTCCACGTTGTCCAAACTAATCTCCGGTTTGTATGAGCCCTGGGACGGCGAGATCTTATTCGACGGGAAGAAGATATCGGAAATCGACGGGAGCGTGTTCGCCGGATCGCTTGCGGTGGTCGATCAGGACATCATTCTTTTTGAAGATACGATTGCGGACAATATCAAAATGTGGGATCGCTCGATTGAGGATTTTGAGATGATCTTAGCGGCGAGGGACGCCAGTCTGCACAGTGATATCATGGGGCGGGACGGCGGCTACCGCTATCAGATGAAGGAAGGCGGCAAAGATTTTTCCGGCGGACAGCGGCAGCGCATGGAGATTGCGCGGGTCTTAGCGCAGGACCCGACTATCATCATCTTGGATGAGGCGACGAGTGCGTTGGATGCGAAGACCGAATATGATGTGGTAAAATCCATTACGGATCGAGGCATCACCTGTATCGTCGTCGCGCACCGACTTTCGACGATCCGGGACTGCGACGAGATCATTGTCCTAGACCACGGCGAGGTCGTCGAGCGGGGCACGCATGACGAATTGATGGAACGAGGCGGATATTACACGGAGTTGGTAACAAGTGAGTAGTTGGTTCGAAGAGCAGATCAAACAGCGGAAGTTAAGCGATAACGAGGTGTTGGAAGCGACGTTTGCCGAGATTGCGGAAGCGGTGATCGGGCGCCGTCTGTCTGCCGCACTCTATAACGAAAGACGGCGGGCAAAGGACGCGTTTGATGCAATCCTGAAATTCTATCATTGCGAACCGACGGAAATACCGGATACGATTACGGATATCGACGAACAGTTAGAGTACGTCCTGCGTCCGCATGGGATCATGCGGCGGACGGTAAAACTTTCCGGCGCATGGTATCGCGACGCGGTCGGCGCCATGCTCGGCGTAAGAAAGACCGACGGAACCGTCGTCGCGCTTTTGCCGGGAAAGTTCGGCGGTTATGTGTGCATGGACGAAAAGACGGGGCAGATGATGCACATCGGGAAAAAAGAAGCGTCCGAACTGGAAGACGAGGCGCTCGTGTTCTACCGCCCGCTTCCGCTTTCGACGCTTGGGATATCCGATCTGCTAACGTTTATGGCGGGCTGCATCTCGGGGAAGGACGTTCTTGCGGTGATGGGCGCGGCGGGATGCGTGGCGCTTGTGGGGCTTATTTTCCCATGGATCAACAAATGGCTGTTCGGCACGGTGATTGCAGTCGGCAGTATGCGCATGCTTTACGCAGTCGCGTTTTTTTTCGTATGTGCCTGTGTAGCGCAGAATATGTTTCAGGCGGCGCGTATGCTTTTGGAGGCGCGGATTCGGACGAAACTGGATATCTCGGTCGAAGCGGCGGCAATGATGCGTCTGCTGTCGCTGCCGGCGTCTTTTTTTGCGGAACACGGCTCGGGAGAACT
>CAJOQZ010000104.1 GCA_905236585.1 uncultured Lachnospiraceae bacterium | reverse complement strand
ATATATGGACACCTACCGCTTTCCGGCGAACATCAAGAATACGTCCAATAACTACGGACCATATCAGTTCCCGGAAAAACTGATTCCGTTGTTGATCAATAACGCTCTTGCGGGCAAGGAACTTCCCGTATACGGGGACGGCATGAACATCCGTGACTGGCTCTATGTGGACGATCATGCCAAGGGGATAGATATGGTGCAGGAGCAGGGCAGATTGTTCGAGACCTACAATATCGGCGGTCATAACGAGAAGCGCAACATAGAGATCGTAAACCTCGTGATAGAGACGCTGCAGGAGATGCTTGCGGATGACGATCCGCGGAAAAAGAATATCAGCAAGGATCTGATTAAATACATTGAGGACAGAAAGGGACATGACAGGCGCTATGCCATCGCCCCGGATAAGATTAAAAATGAGATCGGCTGGGAGCCGGAGACGAAGTTTGCCGACGGAATCAAGAAGACGATCAAGTGGTATCTCGAACATCAGGAATGGCTTTCTCATGTGACAAGCGGCGATTATCAGAACTACTATCATGCGATGTATGAGGACAAATAAGGAGGACGCGCCATGAAAGGGATTATTTTAGCAGGCGGCAGCGGCACGAGGCTTTATCCGCTTACAAAGGCGATCAGCAAGCAGATCATGCCGGTATATGACAAGCCGATGATCTATTACCCGCTTTCCACGCTCATGCTGGCGGGGATACAGGAAGTGCTCATCATTTCAACGCCGAGGGATCTTCCTGTGTTTGAAGATCTCCTAAAGGATGGCTCGCAGTTGGGAATGAAGTTTTCGTATGCCATACAGACCGAGCCGAGGGGACTTGCGGATGCGTTTATCATAGGGGAGGAGTTTATCGGCAAAGACAGCGTTGCACTGGTGCTGGGCGACAATATCTTTTATGGGCAGAGTTTTTCGGCGGTGCTGAAGCGAGCGCGTGAGAGAATAGAAAAAGACGGCGGAGCAACCATATTCGGCGTCTATGTCAAGGATGCCAGAGAATACGGCGTCGTGGATTTTGATGAGGACGGCAATGCTCTGTCCATCGAAGAAAAGCCGGAGCATCCGAAGAGCAATTACGCGGTGCCGGGACTCTATTTCTACGATAATGCGGTAGTCGAGATTGCGAAGAACGTCAAGCCGTCCGCAAGGGGCGAGATTGAGATTACAACCGTCAACAATGAATATCTCTCAAAAGGCTGTCTGTCCGTTGAGAAGTTGGGAAGAGGATTTGCATGGCTGGATACGGGCAACCATGATATGCTGCTTGCCGCATCCGAATTTGTATCGTCCATTCAGAAACGGCAGGGTCTGCATGTGTCCTGTATCGAGGAGATCGCGTTTAAGAGAGGATTTATTACGAAGGAGCAGTTGATAGAACTGGCAAAGCCCCTTATGAAAACAGACTACGGCAAATATCTGATCGAAGTATCGGAGGGACTATAAGAAGGAGTATTAAATGGGCAAGATCAAAGTAACGGATAACTGCGGCTGGATCGAAGGACTGAAGGTGATAGAGCCGGCGGTTTTCGGAGATGAACGCGGGTATTTCATGGAGACTTATAATTACAACGATTTCAAGGAAGCCGGTATTGACTGCAACTTCGTTCAGGATAACCAGAGCGCCAGCAGGAAAGGCGTGCTGCGGGGGCTGCATTTTCAGATCAATTTTCCGCAGGATAAATTGGTCCGCATCGTAAGCGGAGCCGTGTTTGACGTGGCGGTGGACTTGCGTTCCGACAGCGCAACCTTCGGTAAATGGTTCGGCATCAAGTTGACGGCTCAGAACAAGAAGCAGTTATTTATCCCTAAGAATTTCGCGCACGGCTTTCTCGTGCTTTCCGATTATGCGGAGTTTTGCTATAAGGTGACGGATTTTTATCATCCGAATGACGAGGGGGGTCTGATGTGGAACGACCCCGCAATCGGCATAGCGTGGCAGTTCGAAGATCTTACGGAAAAGGATATCATACTTTCGGAAAAGGATCGGATGCATCCGTCCTTTGCGGAGTATAAAAAAAGCAGAGGGTTGTAACGGCGGATATAGGAAAGCAAATACAGACAGGAGGGAATGACATGGCGAATAATGACAGAAAGGTTGCGATTGTAGGCTGTGGATTTGTAGGGTCGGCTTCGGCGTTTGCCCTGATGGAAAGCGGGCTGTTTTCGGAAATGGTTCTCGTGGATGCCAACAGGGAAAAAGCAGAGGGCGAGGTACTGGACATCAGTCACGGACTGCCGTTTGCGAAGCCGATGCAAATATACGCGGGTGATTATCCGGATCTTGCGGATGCCGCGGTTGTGGT
>CAJOQZ010000103.1 GCA_905236585.1 uncultured Lachnospiraceae bacterium | reverse complement strand
TGCCTCGCGCCCGTATCTGTTCGTGCATTTTCCGACGGACGTATTCGTGGGGATTCTATGCGGCGTCGCGGCGGGGATATTGTCGGGGCTTATTGTGCGCCGGTTCTATCAAAAGCATCCCGACTTTCGCCTACCGGTCATTGAGAAACGATAGGAGCGTTTCGGGCGCGTAATGCGCCGGCTGCTTTGCAAAAGGGGAAACACATTGCGTATCTGGGAAGTTTTTCTTATCGGCGTGGGGTTGTCCATGGACGCCTTTGCCGTGTCAATATGTAAGGGATTGCAGATGCGCCGTCTGCATTTTGGGCGGCTTGCGTTGATCGCATTGTTTTTCGGCGGTTTTCAGGGGCTGATGCCGTTTTTCGGATGGCTTTTGGGAAGCGCGTTTGCACAGGCGATTGCGCGGATCGACCATTGGATCGCGTTTGCGCTCTTGTTTTTTATCGGCGCAAAAATGATTTATGATGCCGTATCCGAAGAAGAGGAAGAGGGAGAAAAAACAGATCCGCCGCTGCCGCTTAAGGAACTATTCATGCTCGCCGTCGCTACCAGCATAGATGCGCTGGCGGTGGGGGTGACGTTTTCCTTTTTGCAGGTGGACATCATCCGGTCGGCGCTGCTGATCGGGGCGACGACCTTCGTAATTTCGGCGGCTGGGGTGTTGATCGGCTTTTTCACCGGCGGACGCTTCCGCGACAAGGCGCAGATATTCGGCGGCGCAATTTTAATCGCGCTGGGGATAAGGATATTGGCGACGCATTTGATGGGGGTGTAAGGAAAAGCGCGGAACAATCCGTGAATCACCTTTTGACCCTCAAATCATAGTATCCGGGCAAGCAAACAAGGTCTGCTTGGCATTAAATTGCATCGGCAGGGGTATTTGCAGAAAGAAAGGCATCATAAAGCCCGACGGCTTTTCGGATTTGCGAGCGAACGCTGCATGACAATTGTTGGAAGTCTGGTTTTCTTTCCAAATAAAACAAATAAGTTTCCGTTCCGTCCCAGGGATGGATGGAATCTGCTCGTTTCATTCGGGAAATGGTATCGCTAATTACAGACGGACTGTATAATGTATTTTGTTTCAACCAAGTTCTAAATTCTGTAAGATTCAGCATAATACGTAGAAATAAAAGGTTTCACGGTTTCAGCGACGTAATTTGCAAGGTTGACTGGAACAGCGTTTCCGATCATCTGTTCAACATCCGTTTTGCTTCCGACCCACTTAAAATCAGGCGGAAAGGTCTGTATTTGAGCGCGTTCAGCGGTAGAAAGCACATGAACATCAGGCGAAACAGAACACGCGTCGTTTGCATGTCCGGGATAACCTTTTGGGATTGGACGATTAACGCCCCGCATGGTCGGAGCGGGTTCGTCGATAGAGAAAATACCGCGTCTGTTATAATTGCGTGGATGACGGTAATAAAATTGGAATTGTAGAGACTCGCCAAAATAGTCCCGCAATGTCATGGACTTTTCAGAAAGACGAGATCTAAAAGCATCCAAGGCAAAGCCGTCATTTTGCCCCAGCATACCAAAACAGAAAAAACGCTTTCTTTTCTGGGGCGTACCACACCGGCTTGCATCAAGTATGACCTCGGTTAAACCGTAACCGGAATCCTTTAGAATGGAACGCGCCAAAGCGTAGGATTGACTTTTTTGTGCGCGATCAACATTTTCCATGACGAAGCAAAATGGATGGATTCCCGCGACAATTCGAGCAAAAGATTCTGTCAGTTCAGCGCGGTCAAGTTCAATACGCTTACCGGCTTGTGAAAAATCCTGGCAGGGAGGCCCACCAATAATCATATCAGGCGCATACTTAGAAATAGCACTAATGGCAGCATCAGAATCTGATAAATCACAGGGAATAATCGGATGCGTGAAATTTGAACGATAACATTCGATTGCACTATCCCAATATTCAAATGCTGCAGCAATATGAAAACCGGCATTTTGAAAACCGAGTGAAAGCCCGCCGCAACCGGCGAAGAGGTCTACCAATCTCATTTTATGAACTTTCCTTTTCCAAAAATATGTGATAGAATTTACAACTATATATTATATAATAAAAAATGAAAGACGTCAATATATTGACGTCTAACTGGGGGAATTATATGTCAAGTGGGTTGTATGGCATAAAATATAGCAACAGGGACAGTATGCAGCACTGGACGAAAAATTGCTTTAATTCGTCTTTTCCTACGGCGTTGGCTTGCTATATGATGGAGAAGGATATACCGGCAATATATGCGCGCTTGTCTAATGAGAATGGCAGGCTATGCGTGGTATGTGATGAGATATCAATTCGAGACGTATTCAACTGCGGCGATAGGGGCTGTGACGATATAGAATTTAATTTTGAGGAAAAATATGAGCCGTTTCAAAGATTTTCATTTGACCCGATAGATGCGATTGATTTGGTTGTAAAGGATTTAGACGGTAATTATTTGGCACCTGTAGAAATCAAGATGACTGTTTTGCCGACGAGTGCAACGGCTGTAAAACCGGAAAATGAGTGGGGATGTGAACTGGTTGTCCGCACTGCTACGACATCATATTGCGCTTTTTCTATGTGGAATAGCGTAAAAGAGGATCGCAAAGGCGTCCGTGCAATGTTTGAGGATGGATGCAGCGACATAGGTGCATGGACAAATGATTTTGAAATGTCGCATAAGACGAGTGGACTTCGGGCAATACTGGATAATTTTGAAAGAAAGTATATTTCTTTACAACGTCCTCTTGTTATGCAGCCGTTTTGGAAAACAAAGGGGCAATCACCGATTTTGAGTGAAAATGCCTTTGATATCGTCGTCTGGTCGGATTTTGCATTTTCAAGACTTTTCCTTGAAACCGCAGAGGAAAAGACCATGAGCAGACCAATGCGTGCATCGGCGAGAATGGCACGGTGCCTGTGGGAATTAAGTAAATCGGAAAAGGTTCATGTGGAAGAAATATATCGCCAGATGGCGTTCGGACAGCAGACGGATAAGGAAGTTTCTGTTCCGGGGGATAGGTGGCGCAGGTATATCACATCAGATCGGGTTTTGCATCCAAGAATGCCAAGAGCGGCGTTATCAGAGATTATTGCACCGAGATATATTGAGAATCTTCGACCGGAACGTCGTTTTGATCAAACATTATATTTTACGGTGAGGAGTTCTAATGGATAATCTGACTCCCGAACAGCGGCATAAGAGCATGAGCCGCATCAAGAGCAAAGATACTTCGATAGAGATCATTCTAAGAAAAGCCCTTTGGCACAAGGGATACCGCTACAGAAAGAACGACCGCAGTCTGCCCGGAAGCCCCGATATCGTATTGAAAAAGTATAAGGTAGCGATATTCTGCGACGGGGAGTTTTTTCACGGAAAGGACTGGGAGCGGCTGCAGATGCAGTTGAAAAACGGGAGCAACAGCGAGTATTGGTTAAAAAAGATTGAGCGTAACATCGGACGGGATGACAAAAACAATAAAGAGTTATTCTATCGGGGATGGACGGTGCTTCGGTTTTGGGGAAAAGACATCAAAGACCACACCGAAGAGTGCGTGCAGACCATAGAAGAGGAAATATTCCGGCAGAAACTGCTGAAAGATTAAGAACCGTTGTGAAAGGATATTGCCATGCAGGAGATTTTATTTGCCGTCGTATTATTGGCGGCAGGATTTGTATTTTTGATCAAAGGCGCGGATTTTTTCGTAGAGGGAAGTTCCGCGATTGCGCGTAAATTCCGCGTGCCGCCGCTGATTATCGGCATGACGATTGTCGCAATGGGAACGAGTCTGCCGGAATTGTCCGTGTCCGTCTCGGCTTCCATGCGTGGAAGCAATGCGCTTGCGGTGTCGAATGCGGTCGGCTCGAACCTTTTTAATCTTATGGTGGTGCTTGGCGCGAGCGCGATCATCAGCAGGATGGAGGTCAGCGCCGACGTCCTGCGGCGGGATTTTCCGTTTTCGATTGCTTG
>CAJOQZ010000102.1 GCA_905236585.1 uncultured Lachnospiraceae bacterium | reverse complement strand
GGGCAAGCCCTTCGCTGCGGCCTAAGATGATGCAGCGCACCTGATGATTGCCGATAAGCTGCGCAACTTCCATCGTCCGCGTCTGCCCCTCGACCTTTACGTTAAGCGCCTCGTTAATCTGGGGAATCTCCTTTTTATCAAATTCAACATCCACGACCGGTCCTAACACCTGCCGGATTTTTCCTTTGCCCATATCGTTTACGCGTCCCCTTTCTTCGCTTCGTCTGCCGCCTTGTCTTCCTGATTTTTACGTTTTTTCTGCGCCCGCGCACCCGCAGAGATCTCCGTGATCTCCTGCGTAATCTCAGACTGCCGCAGCATATTGTACTTAAGCGTCAGCCGCCCGATCAGTTCCTTTGCGTTGCGGTTCGCCGCGCTCATCGCATTCATGCGGGCATTCTGCTCCGCACAGAAACTGTCCACAAGCGCCCCGAACACGTAACCCGCGATATATGCCGGCATCATCCGGTCGATCACTTCCGTCACCGACGGATTGAAATGGTAATGTACGTCTTTTTTGTTTTTATCCTCTTTCGCCGTCAAAAACCGCGTCCGTTCAAACGGCAGAATCCGGTCCATCCGCACTTCGGTCAAAAGTTCGCTTGTCATGTCGGAATATATGATGCGTATCTCATCCACGCTGCCGCTGTCATACGCGTACAAAAGTTGGGAGCAGATCTCTCTTGCCTTGCGGAACGTAGGGTCTTTTGCCGTATAAAAAAAGGTTCGTTCGATGGGAATCCCATGCCGCAGAAAATACCGTCTGCCGTATTCTCCCACCACATACAGGCGCGTCTTCTTATGCTTTTCCATTTCCTTATGCACCTGCTTGATGACGTTATGGTTGTAGGCGCCCGCGAGTCCGCGATCCGCCGTAATTACAAGGTATGCGTAAGTCTCCGCCGGTTTTCTCCCGCTTTTCGGATAAAAATAGCGGGAATTGACGTCATGGCGGCTTTGGAACACACGCTTGATCTCCCGTTCGTTCATTTCAAAAAAAGGACGGGTGCTCTCGAGGTTCGCTTTTGCCTTCTTTTTTTTGGTCGAAGAGATCAAATACATCGCATTGGTGATCTTCTCCATGTTATTCGCGCTTTCGATCCTGTCCCTGACCTCTTTAATCCCCGGCATCGTCCATTCCCTTCCAATTTGTGCTTACAAATGCTTCTACGGAAGTGACTATCGTTTCTTTCTGCTCATCCGAAAGCGTTCCTTCCGAATCGATTGCTTCGCAAAGTGCGGCATGAACGTTTTCCATATGCAAAAGCAGATCCTCCATCATCATAGAATAATCCGCAAGCGGAACTTCCGTAAAAAGCCTCGCCGTCGCCGCGACTAAAAGGATCACCTGCGCGTGCAGAGCAAGAGGATGCCCCTGATCCTGCCGCAAAAGGCGCATCAACCCCTGCCCGTAGGATAAATTCCTGCGCGTCACTTCATCAAGGTCGCTGGCGAACTGGGTGAATACTTCCATTTCTCTAAACTGCGCGAGATCGAGCCGCAGACTACCTACCGCCTTTTTCATCGCCTTTGTCTGCGCGGCGCCGCCGACACGGGATACCGAAAGCCCTACATTGACCGCCGGACGCTGACCGGAATTAAACATGGAACTTTCCAGAAAAATCTGCCCGTCCGTGATGGAAATGATATTCGTCGGAATATATGCCGCCACATCCCCCGCCTGGGTTTCAACGATCGGAAGCGCGGTCATGCTGCCGCCGCCTTTCTCATCGGACAGCCGCGCCGAACGTTCTAATAATCTGGAATGCAGGTAAAAGACGTCCCCCGGATACGCCTCCCGGCCCGGAGAACGTTCCAAAAGCAGCGCCAGCGCACGGTAGGCGATGGCATGCTTGGACAGATCGTCATAAACGATCAGGACGTCCTTGCCTTTATTCATGAAATACTCGCCTAACGCGCTTGCCGCATAGGGGGCGATATACTGCATGGATGCCGACTCGCTGGTAGGCGCCGTAACAACAATCGTATGCTCCATCGCGCCTTTCTTTTTCAAGGAATACACCAACTGCGCGACACTCGACGACTTCTGTCCGATCGCCACGTAAATGCTGATCACCCCGCTCTTTTTCTGATTGATGATCGTATCCATCGCGATCGACGTCTTGCCGGTCTGCCGATCCCCGATGATGAGTTCCCGCTGTCCCCGTCCGATGGGGAACATCGAGTCGACGACAAGAAGTCCGGTATTCATCGGCGTATTGACCGGCTGCCGGTCAACGATGCCGGGAGCCTCTCCCTCAAGGGGCAGAATATCCTCCGCAGCAATCGAACCGTTGCCGTCCACCGGCTCACCTAATGCGTTAACCACGCGTCCCAGGAATCCGTCGCCCACCGGCATCCCCGCGGGACGTCCCGTGCGGCGGACAACGCTGCCTTCCGTGATCTGCTGTTCTTCGCCGAAGAGAATCACGCCAATCGAAGCATCCCGCAGATCCTGCACCATGCCGGTAATTCCACAGGAAAAGCGCACCACTTCCCCATAG
>CAJOQZ010000101.1 GCA_905236585.1 uncultured Lachnospiraceae bacterium | reverse complement strand
GAGCCGATCGACCAGGCGCTGCAGCGCGTCCGCGTCTCGCAGCATATTTACAACGCCCTTGTCTACGGCAGCGGCGACTTCGCCCCTGTCTATAACTTCATGAAAGAATACGAGACGGCTTCCTGGCAGGAAGTGTCCCGCTTGATGATCATCGGAAACCTCAATATGGACGCCGTATATGAGGCGTATCTCAATTCGCTCAGGTGGTATCGGGATTTGATGAGCGCATAAAGAACTCCCCGCGATTTGCCGCGGGGAGTTTCGTTTCACTCTTTTGGCAGGTCTTGCACTGCCACACCATATGTTTCAAGTTTAATTGTCAGAACCTTCTCCTGGCGTTTCAGTTCTTTTTCTGTATCTTGCGCATAGATGGCTCTTCGAACATTATCCAACTGGTCTATCAACATACTCACCTGTTCCTGACTGGTCATTATTCACACCCCCTCGTCTGCAATTCGTCTCTGCCTGCCATCGTCGCTCTCCTTTCACAGTTTCCAGATATCCCTGTTGTACTCCGCTATTGTGCGGTCGGAGGAGAAGAAGCCCGCTTTGGCAATGTTCACAAGCGCCTTGCGGCTCCAGTCCTTGCGTGCGCCGACATAATCATGGTAGCACTGATCCTTGGTCTTGATATAATCCTTCAAGTCCAAAAGCGTCATGAACCAGTCTTTTGAAATCAGTTCATGATGAAGCCTGCCGAGCGAATCGATATCGCCGATCTTTAGGAGTTCGTCGCTCGTAATGAAATCCACGAGTTCATGGATCGTTTCGTCTTCCTCATAGATCGCATTCGCATCATATGCGCTCCTCGCGTACAGGTCGATGACGTCATCCGGCTTTTTCCCAAAGATATAGATGTTGTCATCCCCGACGAGATCATGAATCTCGACGTTCGCGCCGTCCTCGGTTCCGATCGTTACGGCGCCGTTCAACATGAACTTCATATTCGACGTGCCGCTCGCCTCCTTGGACGCAAGGGAGATCTGCTCGGACAGGTTCGTCGCAGGGATCAGTTTCTCCGCCATCGTAACATTGTAGTTCGCCGGCATGACAAGGCGCAGATGCTTGTTGACTTCCGGGTCGCTCTTGAACAGTTCCTGCAGACAGAGGATTAAATGGATAATGTCTTTCGCAATCACATACGCCGGTGCCGCTTTCGCCCCGAAGATCATCGTAATCGGCTGCTCCGGCGTGTTGCCGTTCTTGATTTCCAAATATTTGTAAATCGCATACAGCGCATTCATCTGCTGCCGCTTGTACTCATGCAGCCGCTTCACCTGCACATCGAAGATGCAGTCCTCGCTTAGCGAGATGCCCTGCGTTTTTTGCAGATAATCTACGAGATCGACCTTGTTCGCATGCTTTACTTTTCGAATTTTCGCAAGCACCTGTTCGTCATGCTCGTACGCAAGCAGCCCCTCCAGTTTGGTCGCATCTTTTTTGAAATCCGGTCCGATCAGTTCCTCGATCAGCCCCGTAAGGCGCGGGTTGCAGTACAACAGCCACCGGCGAAACGTAATGCCGTTCGTCTTGTTATTGAACTTCTCCGGATAAAGGGTGTAAAAATTCTTCAGCTCCGTATTCTTTAATATGTCCGTATGCAACGCCGCTACGCCGTTCACCGAATGCCCGTAGTGAATATCCATATGCGCCATGTGCACGCGTCCGCCGTCGTCTATGATGTAGGTGCTCTTGTCGTCGTACTTCCTGCGCAGACGGTTGTCGAGTTCGCGGATGATCGGAAGCAGATGCGGAACCACTTCTTCGAGATAATCCATCGGCCATTTTTCAAGCGCCTCCGCAAGAATCGTGTGATTCGTATAGGCGCAGGTCTTCGTCACAATGTCAATCGCCTCATCCAGTACAAACCCCTCATTCTGAAGCAGACGAATCAACTCGGGAATCACCATCGACGGATGTGTATCGTTGATCTGGATGGCAACGTGCTTATCGAGTTCATGCAGGTCATAGCCCTTGTCCCTGCATTCCTTCAAGATGAGCTGCGCTCCGTTCGACACCATAAAATACTGCTGATACACCCGAAGCAGCTGCCCCTGTCGGTCGCTGTCGTCCGGGTACAAAAACAGCGTCAGATTCTTCGCCACATCATATTTGTCAAAATGGATGCTGTCATCGCCTACGATATTGTCGTCGACCGTATCCAGATCGAACAGATGCAGCCGGTTCGTCCCCTTGACCTCATACCCAGGAATATCGATGTCATACATCTTCGAATGCGCCGTGAAAAAGCGGAACGGAACAGAAAAGGAAACATCCCTCGGCTCCAGCCAGTTCTTCTCCGTCAGCCAGAAGTTCTTGACTTCCTTCTGTTTGTGATGCTCGAATTTCTGCTCGAAGAGGCCAAAGTGGTAATTCAGTCCGATCCCGTCGCCGGGCAGGTTCAGCGTTGCGATCGAATCCAAAAAGCACGCGGCGAGGCGACCCAAGCCGCCGTTGCCGAGAGACGGTTCCAATTCGCACTCTTCAATCGCAGACAATTCTTTTCCGTGCTTAGCAAGCGCTTTTTTGACGTCTTCATACAGCCCGAGGTTAATCAGGTTGTTCGAAAGAAGTTTCCCGATCAAAAACTCCGCGGAAATATAATATAACTTTTTGTCCCCCGCAATCGCCGGGCGGCCTTCCATTTCCTCCTTCGTCAACAGGAGAAGACCCTGAAAAACTTCCGCATCCGTACACTGATCGATGCCTCTGCCGAAGTTTTTCTTCATTATTGCTTCTATTTTCTGCTCCATGATTCTATGCCCTTTCTGTCATTAAGTGAAAACCTCATCTCCAATAGGTCTTTGTCAGTTTCTTCATTTCTTTTTGCAAACCTTTGGTCAGATATTCCTTTTTCATCCGCCATTTCCAGTTCTCGCCGGTCGTCGACGGCGTATTGATCCGCGCCGAATTATCGAGGCAGAGATAGTCCTGCATCGGGATGATGCAGTAATCCGCCGGCGATGCAAATGCGGTACGGATCATGCCTTTTACAATGTCGTCCTTGCCCGCCTTCTTATCCAGTCCGACATAGTTGCGCGCCATAGCGACTTCTTCTGGCGTGATGTTCGAAAGCCAGCCCTTTAACGTCTCATTGTCGTGCGTTCCGGTATATACGACGCAGTTATGCCCATAGGTAAACGGCAGGTAGTCATTCGGCTTGTCGTTGCCGCCGTCTTTTGCGTCCCGTGCGTCGAAGGCGAACTCCAGCACCTTCATATTCGGGAAGCCGGTGTCTTTTACCATCTTGCGCACCGTATCCGTCATGTAGCCTAAGTCTTCGGCTATGATATTGATCTTGCCGAGTTTTTTCTTAATTGCCTTGAACAGATCGATATTCGGGCCGTCCTCCCAATAGCCGTCGACCGCATCATCCGCGTCTCCCGGAATTGAGTAATACTGATCGAACCCACGGAAATGATCGATGCGGATCACGTCATACATGGAAAGGCACCCAACAACGCGGGAGATCCACCACTCGTAGCCGGTCTTCTTATGGTAATCCCAGCGGTACAACGGATTGCCCCACAACTGCCCCTTTACCGCGAAAGCGTCCGGCGGGCAGCCTGCAACCCTTGTTGGGCGGTAGTCCTCGTCCATTTGGAAAAGTTCCGGATTCGCCCATGTATCCGCGCTGTCGCAGGCAACATAAATCGGAATGTCGCCGATGATCTTCACGCCGTTCTTATTCGCGTACTTCTTGAACTTCTTCCATTGCGCAAAAAATTCGTACTGGAGATATTCGTAGAACAGAACGTCTTTTTTGTTCTTCTTGTAGAATTTTTCGAGCGCGTCCCTGTCTCTGGTTCGAAGCGGCTTGTCCCACTCTAAGAAACTTTTTCCTCCGTAACTGTCCTTGATCGCCATGAACATGGAATAATCCCTAAGCCATGCGGCGTTCTTCTTCTGAAATTTCTTGAACTTCTTGGAACCGGCGATGCCGCTGCGCTCGTACGCTTTCCGCAGCAGGTCGTATCGTCCCTCGTACATTTTCCCGTAATCGATGGATTCCTCGTCGTCCCCCATATCAACCGCCGCGCACTCTTTTTCGGTAAGCAGACCGTCGTCGATCAACTTTTCGAGACTGATAAAATACGGGTTCCCCGCAAATGTGGAAAACGACTGATACGGCGAATCCCCAAAACTCGTCGGTCCTACCGGCAGGATCTGCCAATAAGTCTGCTTCGCCTTTTTCAAATACCGAACAAACGCATACGCTTCTTCAGACAGACAGCCGATTCCATACTTCCCCGGCAGGGAAAAAATCGGCAGTAACACACCGCTTGATCTCATAGTTTCTCCTCCTTAATATATGTGTGGCTGTATTACGTTCACTATATAACCGCCCCTCGTCATACATATTAATTTTATAGAAAAACCGTGCGTTATGCAAGAAAAAAAGGGGAGATATTTTCATAATTGTGCGAATTGTGCTATACTTATATTCTAGAAAAACCGGAGGAAATCCATGGCTACGATAAAACTATACGACGAAGACGCATATCGCACGCAGTTTCGCGCAATTGTATTATCCTGTGAAAAGCAAAAAAGCGGCTACGCCGTCGTGCTGGATCAGACGGCTTTTTTCCCGGAAGAAGGCGGGCAGACGCCGGATGTTGGAACACTCCTCCCTCAAAACGGGATCAACGCAGACGAAAGCGATACGCCGGACAGACTCTGCAAAATGGACGCAGCCGTCTGTCATGTCACGGATGTCCAGATTACGGACGACGTCATCACCCATTATTGCGACGCGCCGCTTCCGGTCGGCGGACAGGTCTTCGGCGAGATCGACTGGCAGCATCGGTATTCGAATATGCAGCAGCACACCGGGGAACACATCTTTTCGGGCGTGGTGCATGCCGCCTTAGGATATGAAAATGTGGGATTTCATTTGAGCGACAATATTGTAACCATGGATTACAACGGTCCGCTTTCCGAAGAACAAGTTCTGAAATTTGAGCAAATGACAAACGAGTGGATTTACCGAAATGTTCCGGTAAGCGCCCGCTATCCTTCCGACGAGGAACTTGCCGGATTAAATTACCGCAGCAAAGACGGCATCACCGGCGCCGTGCGGATCGTAACGATCGAAGGCTGCGACGTTTGCGCCTGCTGTGCGCCGCATGTGGCACGCACTGGTGAAGTCGGCATCTTAAAAGTGATCGAACACACCCCGTATAAAGGCGGCGTGCGCCTTTCCATTCTGTGCGGCATGCGTGCTTTAACGGATTACCGAAAATGCACAGATACGCTTACATCCCTTTCCCGTCTGCTTTCGAAGCCGCAGGACGAACTTGCCGCCCGGGTGGAAAGCCTTTTTGCGGAGAGGGACGCCTTAAAACAGGAACTGTATCTGGCAAAAAAAGAACTGCTGGATCAAATGGTCGACGCCGTACACCCGGACGCTGAAAACATCTGCCTGTTCCTTTGTCGCTGCGACATGAACCTCGTCCGCAAAACCGTCAATAAGCTGACCTCTTCGCACGACGGTTTCTGCGCCATCTGCGTCGGTTCGGACGAAGACGGCTATTCTTTTATCCTCGGGTCTTCTTCGAAAAAAGCAAACGAAGCAGCCGCGCTGCTTCGTGAAAGTTTATCCGCAAAATGCGGCGGTTCCGATGCAATGATTCAAGGGAGCATCCCCGCATCTGCGGAGAGTATCCGGAGGGTGCTTAATACTGAATAAATGCTCCCGCTTCGCATTTAACTTAACCTATACTTCCTGCGCTCCGTTCGGCAAGGAGTGATACTACTCATATATCCCGTTGATCGTCACGGTAAAGACGACGTCGGCTCCCGCCAAGTCCGTCGCGCCGTAGTTCTCCGGGAAGGTCAGGTTCAGATCGACTGTCTCGCCGACGGCATGACCGATCAGACCGTCTTCGAATCCGTCGATATACATCCCCGATCCGATCGTTAAGTCCGCGCCCGCGCCGTTCGTGCTGCCGCCCTCAAACGCCTCGCCGTCCTTGTACCCGGTATAGTCGATATTGACTGTATCGCCCTCCTTGACGACTAATCCCTCTTCAGTATTCAATGTCTGCTGCGTCGCTTCTTCGGTACTGCTCGAAAACGCTTCTTCCACTGCGTCCGCCGCCGCATCCGCCGTCGTGTCCGTCTCCCCGCTCGTCTGCGCATCCGCCGTGTCATTATCCGGCGCCTGCACTTCCCGTACCGTCATAAATACCAGAAAACCGACCACCGCTACCACCGCCAGAACGATCATGCCCTTTTTCATCTTCGCCTGTTTTTCCTTTTTTTCACGCTCCTCGGCACGGCGTTTCTGCGCCAGTTTTTTATTTTCCTTGTTCATATCCTGCTGCTCCTTAACTTCCTTAATATAGACTCGCCAATACTTCCACGCATTTATCGACGCCGAACACGCTCGAATCCATGCAGATATCGTAATATTTCGCATCTCCCCAGTGTATGTCCGTATATAACTGGCAGTACGCCCGGCGGCGCTTGTCCATCATCCGCAGATATTTTGCCGCATCACCGTGGTCCTCGTGATATTCGTTGATCACACGGTTCAGCCGCGCCTTGGAAGACGCCGTGATAAACACGCGCAGAACGTCCTGTTTGTCTTTTAACACATAGTCCGCATTCCTGCCGACGATCACGCAGGATTCCTTTTCCGCGATCTCTATGATCGTCTCCCTCTGGACATTCCAGATCTCATCCTGTATCGAATGCCCGTTGTAATCTCTCCCGGCAAGCGCCGACAGCATCCAGCTTCCCGAGGACGTATACTCGCCGTTCTCCTTAATATACTTCTTGTCAAAACCCGTCTTCTCGGCAATCTTGTCCAACAGGGAACTGTCGTAGCAGTTGATCCCAAGTTTTTCGGCAAGTTTCTGTCCGATCGTCCGTCCTGCGCTGCCGTACTCTCTGCTGATGGAAATAATTCTGTTCATACATTTTCCTCCTCTTTTATGGTAGACCTTATCTTCCCATATGCGGGACCTGCCCGCTCTGATTTTTCAACATTTGCTTAAGAAGCCGTAGAATAATAATATGCAGTTCCTTAAGCCTGCCTTTATGCCTCCGCTTCCATCTCCATTTCCATTTCCAGATCTTCCATGAGTTTACGCGGAACCAACGCCTTTGCGATATTCATGGCGTGATCGGAACAGCGCTCCAATTCCGCGCTCATATCCGTATATACATGGCCCGCTGTCGGTTCGCATTTGCCTTTCATCATCCGCGTTAAATGTTTTTCAACGACTTCTTCGGTGATCTCGTTGACCGCGTCCTCTGACGCCTGCGCCTCCGGCAGAAGTTCAAAATTCTCATTGGCAAAAATCTTGATGGACAGATCGATCGTCACGTTCGTCTGCTCCGCCAGACGGATCATTTCCTTTCTGGCGTTCTTGGAAAACGCCTCTTTCGGCTTTTCGACTTTTTCAATGTAATGCGCGATGTTCTGCGCGTGGTCGCTGATGCGCTCAAAGTCTGACAAAATCAGCGTCAGTTCCGACGCACGGAACGCATCCGCCTCGGGCAGTTCCATCGCCCGCAGTTCGATCAGGCGGTTTGCGATCTCATGGCACAAATAGTCCACAATCTCCTCCGAGGTATCCACCCGCTGCACCAGTTCCTCATCCACTTCAAAAAACGCCTGCACCGCATCTTTTAAGTTGTCGCGGGCAATCTTGCCTAACCGCTCGCATTCCAGCATCGCCTGACGGATGGTAATTGCCGGCAAGGTATTTAGCGTATCCACCATGTAGATCAGCTGCCGCTCGCGCCGCGACCGCGTCTCCTCCGGCAGCACCGGAATCAGCACTTCGGTCAGGCGGGCGATATATTTCGATACCGGGAACAGAATAACCACCGCGGTAACGGCGAATATCGTATGGGTATTCGCAATCTGCCGCCCAATATCGTCCGGCGAAAGCGCCTGTATCATTTTCAAAAACTGCGGGAATACATTGATCAGCGTACATAACAACGCCGCCCGGAAGAGATTGAACAAAAGGTTCAAAAGCGCCGTCCGCTTGCCTGCGCGGTTCGTCGTCAGGCTCGCCAGAATATTCGGCGTAACCGATCCGATCGCCGCCCCGATCACCAGATAGACCGCCGTGTCATAATTCAAAATCCCCTGCATCGCGAACGCCTGAAAGATGACGACGGATGAGGACGAACTTTGCAGCAGCGCCGTAAACGCGACGCCGAACAGCACCGCAAGCGGCGGCGATTCGAGTTTGGACATAAACGAAATAAAATACGGGGATTCCGCAAGCGGCGCAATCGCCTGTTTGATCATGGATATCCCGACAAAGAGCATGCCGAATCCCATGATGATGCTGCCGATATGCTTCACGACCGGTTTTTTCAAAAACAGAAACATCACGCAGCCGATAAAGAGCAGCGTCGGCGCGAACGCTCCGAGGTCAAATGCCGTAATCTGCGCCGTCACCGTCGTACCGATATTCGCGCCCATGATGACGCCGATCGCCTGTGCGATCTCCATCAAGCCGGAATTTACAAAACCGATTACCATCATATCCGTCGCCGACGAACTTTGGATCAGCACTGTAACCGTGATGCCGAGAAGCACCGCCATAACGCGGTTCGTCGTCACGTGTTCCAAGATCATGCGGAGTTTGTCACCCGCCGCATTCTGCAAGCCCTGCGACATCATCGTCATGCCAAACAAGAACAATCCGACTCCGCCTAACAGTTGAAAAAATAGCGTTACTGTCATACTTCCCTCTCCTATCGCCGCGGCAGATTTTACTCTCCGGCCGTTTCCTCTTCGTCTCCGAACTGCGCCTCAATCCCATGCTCCAAGTAACAGGACGCAAACGCATCCTTTGCGATCCGCTCATACGCCTCTGCCGCTGCATCATCCGGCTTCTCCGCCTCCACAAGTATGCGTGCGTTCAAATCCGATGCGTATCCTTTATTCACAATGCGTTCCGCAAGTTCTGCGACGCTCTCCTCATAATCCTCTCCGGCAATATCCCATCCGGCAAGAACGGATTCTCCTTTTGGATTTAAGCCCTGCGCCGCAACGACTGTCTGCGTTGCATCGGAAGAATCTACATACAGCCGAACTACCGCGGACGCTGCAATCCTTACCGACGCATATCCCACATATTCGTCTATGCGTTCCGGTTCATCCTGCTGCGCCTCTTCCACCGCAGCAACCGTGCTTGTATCCGGCAGAGTCATTTCCTCGTCCTCCCCCCGGCTTTGCTCCCACGGTGCCGTACACGCAGCAAGCAGAATGCCGATGGCAAAAAGCGCGGCAATCCTTACCGGATATCTATTCCATTTCATATCAGATCCAATTCCTTCATTGCGTATTCGATCCCGTCGTCATGGATGTCCCTTGTCACAAAATCCGCAATCCTTTTTACCTCGTCCATACCGTTGCCCATGACAACCGATGTTCCCGCCGCTTCCAGCATCGACAGGTCGTTGACGCTGTCGCCGAAGCAGACCGTATCCGCCATATCGACGCCCAAACGCTCACAGAGTACGCGGATGCCGCCCGCTTTGGAAAATCCCTTCGGCGACATTTCCACGACGGTCGACTCATGGATCATAAAATCAAAATCGTCCTGCAGTTCCTCCATACATTCCTTATGGCTTCCCGCTTTGGTCGCACAGGAAAGTTTGGACACTTCCCACCTGCCCCATTCGCCCTCGATCGTCAAGAGGTCGTCGCCGAGTTCCTTTTTTATCTTGATCGCGAACGGGTCGCCTTCAAAATCCAATTCGTCAAAATACAGATGATACCGCCCCTCTAAGATCGGACGGAAGTCATATTTTCGAACGGTGCGGATCACATGCTCCATAAAATCATTCGCCAGCGTATGGTAGAAGACCACGTCGTCATGGTACTCCACCATGGTTCCACAGCCCGACACGATTCCGTCAAACCCCACGGCAAACAGCGCCGGATGCCGGATAAAGCAGCGGCTGCGCCCCGAATTGATAAAACATAAATGTCCGTTCTGCTGCGCCTTGCGGATCGCGCGAACGGCGCTTTCGGGGATGACGTTATGAAAATCCCACAACGTTCCGTCAATATCAAAAAATAACAGTTTGCGTTTCATGGATTACCCTTTTATTACGATCGGCTCTCCGTTCGTTTCCAAAATGCCGTGCGAGATGCAGACATCCTCGTCGTCGATCAGGTTTACATATTCGCCATCCGGCAGATCCATCGCGATGCTTCCGTATTCGTTCGCGAGAGAAAACACGCCGTATATCCTTCTGCTTTCCATCGTATAAGTGGCAAGCACCATGCCGGGGCGGATCTGTGTCGCTTCAAACGCGCCTTTGACAAAGGCGGCGTCTTTTTTCATTTTGGCAAGGGCGGCAATGAACTCGGAGATATCCTCGCCGTCGTTCCAGTCAATCGTATCTTTTTCAAACAGGGACGGCGTATGCTTCGCCGACATCTCCTGCCCGTTGTAGATCAGCGGCGTTCCTTTTTGAAAGAAACTAAACGCCAGCCAGTTCCTGCGCAGTCTCTCATCCGGAATCAGCTGCACCGCGCGCGCCCGGTCATGGTTCTCCAAAAAACGGAGTTTGATGTAGTTCTCCGGGTATATGACCTCCTGCCGGTTCAGACCGTCCAGATATTCGGACAGCGGCTTCCTGCCCGTCACCACGTCCACAAAATCGTCGTACAGATCGTAGTCATAGCACATATCAAACGCCTGATAGAGTTCCCCGTCGGACAATACGGGAACGCCGTCTTTGCGCAGCATTTTGATAAAAACCGGCTCTCCCGATTCCGCCAGCCACATGCATCCCGGGCGAACTTCCTCGACCGCTTTTCTTGCTTCGATCCAAAAGTCCAGCGGGATCATCGGCGCAACATCGCACCGGAAGCCGTCGACATATTTCGCCCAGTCGCAGAGCGTAGCGATCAGGTATTCCCGCAGCGCATCCGACGAATAATCCAGATCGATCACGTCCGACCATTCCGCCACACGCGGCGCAGGCTTCCCGGAATCGTCATGGTAGAACCACTCGGGATGCGCATTCACCATCAGAGAATCCGGCGACGTATGGTTATACACCACATCCAAAATGCACTTCATCCCCCGGTCGTGGATATTCTCGATCAGCCGAAGAAAATCCACAAGCGACCCGTACTCTGGGTTGATCGCACGGTAATCCCTGTTGGCGTAAGGGCTGCCGAGCGTCCCCTTGCGGCGTTCCTCCCCGATCGGATGAATCGGCATCAGCCAGATGATGTCAACGCCGAGTTCCTCCAGACGATCCAGCTGCTCCTCCAAATCCACAAAATCCCCATCCTCGGAAAACTGACGCAAAAAAACGCAGTACATCAGTTTGCTACGAAAAGAAACGTCGGTTCCTCTTGCCATTGCTATTACCCCCTTCTGTAAGTTCTTTTAACGGCGCAAGCGCCTCCGCGGGAAGCGGCGTCCAAATATAACGGACGTCAACGCCGCGCACCTTTTTTTTCGGCGTAAGTTCAAGATAGGCGTCCGGTGAGAAAAAATACGTCTTCCCGCCGGTGGAGCGGGTTGCGCTCGCCGCCAATTGCTTATGCAGGGACGTCCCGCTCTCGTCGCGGACGTCCACTTCGCTCAAAATCCCCCCGCCATCCGACAGAGAAATCCGAATCCGAGCGGCATCCGACGAAAGACCGATATGGAGTACCTCGTACTCCTTTCCAGCATCGGCAATCTTTTTTGGCGTAAGCAGTTTCCGCTCCGTCTCGCCGTCCGTATACGTGATCCGCACCGGAACCCCCGGCGCCCTGCCGCCATCCGGCAGTAGTTTCAGCAGATCGTCTAACGCATATCCCTCCTCTGCCGCAACGCTATCACCCGCGCCGTCCGTTCGTCCGATATAGCGGTAGAACATCCGTTCCATGCGGGCGAATACCGCCTGCTTCTGCTCGTTGATCCCGAAACGCAGCAAAAAATCCTGTGTATAGTCCTTAAGCCGCCTTTTTTCTATCCCCAAAAAATACTGACTGACCGCGTGCCAAATGATATAGGAAAACGGCACCGGAAAGTCCATGCACCATTCGTAGTCATAGACCGTCCATGTATTCCCTTCCACGATCACGCTGTCAAAGTTAAGATCGATATCGGTATAGGCAAGATACTCTTCCTCACGAAGCAGATCTTCCTCATAGTCCATAAGTCTCCCGAAAACTCTCGTAAAGTCCGCATTCGCGCCGAATTTAATCTGACTTTTCTTCCGGTCTAAGGAGAGCAGTTTGGCGGGGGAAGTCGCCACATCCACGAACCGCTGCATCAGTCCGCCCGCCCGCTCCAAGTCGCCCGACGCCAGACAGCCGTCAAGCAGGTCGCTTAATTTTTGCCCCTTTATATAGGAAAAGCCGACGCCGTCTTCCATTTTCACACAAGGCGCAATCTGAAGGCTGTAGCCCTTATAATACGCCGACAACGCCTCAAACGTCTTCTGCATGCCGCTCACATAACCCCTTGCTTCATCACCAAGCGGGGTCTTCGTCACCGCACGTTCCCCGGATGGGTATGCGTATATTGCGGTTCGTATCGCGTATGCGTTTTTGCGGTCGTCGGAATACTTCGCAAACAAAAGCCGCGGCGGCTGCTTTGCCGGAGCATGCGCGTACGCCTCGACCACAAAGGCGTTCGCAAACGGCGCAAACACATTCTCCTCGACGACTGTCCGGCAAAACATCTCTTCGTCAAAAAGACGCAGCCGGTGTGCCGTATGATTTACAAGATACGTCTCTTTGCCGTTCGGCTGCCACTCGTCCGAAAAAATAAAGCGCGTATGATATTCGTTGTCATACGGATACAGCACGCGCACTGCCTCGTAGCCCGCTTCCGCAAACAAATGAAGCAGCTGCTGCCTCGTATATCCGCTTCCCGTCTCACAAAGAACCGGCGCGGATAGGCTGCTGTTCTTCTTAACCGGTGCGCCCGATAAATAAGAGATCCCGACTGCGTTATGCTCGATTGCCACTACGCGCCCATCCGGAAGCAGATGCCGCCGCAGAAGTGACAGGACTTTCCCCTCGCTCATATAGGTCTGCTTCTGCCGCTCCAATACGCCGCTTAGAACGATCAGGTCGAACATTTTATCGTCCCACATGGATTGGAGTTCATCCGCATTCGCAATCGCCGTCTGCGCTCCTTTTTTTTCAAAAACAGCCTGCGCAGCGCTAAGAAAACGCGCCTCCTCTTCGTCCTCGCGCTCGCGAATGTCCGCACTCTTAGAAACGGTAACAAGCAGCACTTTGGATTTCCTCCCAAGTGCGATCCACTCGATGACATTCCCCTCGTGCCGCCCCACCGGCGCTTTTTTTTCGTCCACTTCCAACGTGCCTTTTAATTCTTACAGTTCTTTTGCCACATCGCCAAGCGCCGCCGCGATCACCTGATCCATGTCGTAATATTTATACACGCCGAGGCGTCCGCCGAAGATTACACCGGCGTCCTCTTTTGCCAGCGCATGATATTTTGCGTAGAGGCGCATATTCTCCTCGTCATTGATCGGGTAGTACGGCTCTTTGCCCGGCTCCCAAGCATCGGGGTACTCCCGCGTGACGACCGTCGTCATCTGCGAGCCGAACTCAAAATGCTTATGCTCGATGATCCGCGTGTACGGCACTTCGCGCTCGGTATAGTTTACCACCGCGTTCCCCTGGTAGTTGTCCGTCTCCAACTCCTCCGTTTCGAAGCGGAGCGAACGATAGGCAAGATGCCCGTACTTCGCGTCATAATACTCATCGATCGCGCCCGTGAATACGATTTTGTCATAGGAAATCTCTTCCCCGGTGCGCAGTTTCTTCGTTTTTCGCAGGTCGAAGAAATCCTGCTCCAAACATACATCCACGCCGTCGAGCATCGCTTCCACGATCTGTGTATAGCCGCCGATCGGAATGCCCTGATGCTTCGCGTTGAAGTAGTTGTTGTCAAATGTGAACCGAAGCGGCAGCCGCTTGATGATAAACGACGGCAGTTCCTTACAGTCTCTGCCCCACTGCTTCTCGGTATAGCCTTTGATCAGTTTTTCGTAGACATCCCGCCCAACAAGAGAAAGCGCCTGCTCTTCTAAATTCTGCGGGACGTCGATGTTAAGGTCGGCAATCTGTTCCGCGATTTTCGCCTTCGCCTGTTCCGGCGTCTTCACATTCCACATTTTAGAAAACGTGTTCATGTTGAACGGCAGATTATATAACTCATCCTTATAAATCGCGATCGGAGAGTTGACATAATGATTGAACCGTGCAAACCGATTCACATATTCCCAAACCTCGTCGTCGTTCGTATGGAATATATGCGCTCCGTAGGCATGGACGTTGATGCCGTTTACGGGCTTCGTATAGACGTTGCCCGCGACGTGGCTTCTTTTGTCAATGACAAGGACGCGTCTGCCGCGCTTTGTCGCTTCAAATGCGAACGTCGCGCCATACAGTCCGGCGCCGACGATCAAATAATCATAGTGCTTCATTATATGCTCTCCACTTAATCATCCTCCAAGCCGTTTTGCGCATCCTGCAGCAATTCCTGTATGATGCGTTTTACCTCTTCGGAATCTCCTGATTTTTCTGCTTTGTCCAATGCTTTTAATTGACGTATCAGTTGCCGTAAACAACTCTTAAATACGCCCATTTTCTATCTCTCCTACACATACTCTTTATTTTTCGCTACCAGTCGGTTCAGCGCCGAGAAGATGCCGCGGATCGACGCCCTTGTGATGTTGGAGGATATCCCGACGCCGAATACGATATTGCCGTTGCGTTTGTCTTCCATCTCGATGTATGCGATCGCTTTCGCATGGGAGCCCACCGACAGGGAATGCTCCGAATAATCCCGCACCTGAAAATCCACTTCCGGCACATACTGGCGGATCGCGTATTTCACCGCGTTGATCGGTCCGTTGCCGCTCGCCTCGGACTTGTAAGCCTCTCCATTGTACTTGAAGTCGACGACGACGTCCGTCTCCTCGTCTCTGGTATTGTCATATACATCCACATAAAGCAGTTCGAACGGTTCCGTTAAGCCGATATATTCCTTCTTAAAGGCTTTCATGATCGTCTCCGGCTTAACCTCGCCGCCTTCTTTTTCCGAAATGTACTGAATGACGTCCGCGAACTCCCGCTGCATCCGCTTCGGCAGTTTGTAGCCGTATACGGAATCCATGACAAACGCTACACCGCCCTTGCCGGACTGCGAATTGATCCGTACCACGGGCTCATATTTGCGTCCGATATCCGCCGGGTCGATCGGCAGATAAGGTACCTGCCAGATGTCGCTTCCCCGCTCCTTCATTGCCGCGACGCCCTTATTGATCGCGTCCTGATGGGAGCCGGAAAACGCGGTAAAGACCAGTTTGCCGGCGTATGGATGCCGCATGTCCACATCCATTTTGCAGCACCGTTCGAACACTTCGACAATCTCATTGATATTCTCGATATGAAGTTCCGGGTCGATCCCCTGCGAGAACATATTGTATGCAACCGTTAAGATGTCCACATTGCCGGTACGCTCTCCATTGCCCAACAGCGTCCCTTCCACGCGGTCCGCCCCCGCAAGAAGCGCCAGTTCCGTCCCCGCTACGCCAGTTCCCCGGTCGTTATGCGGATGCACGCTGATGATGCATTCGTCGCGGTGTCTGATATGCTTGCAGCAGTATTCAATCTGATCCGCATATACATTCGGCGTATTCATTTCCACCGTGTTCGGCAGGTTGAATATCACCGGTGCCTCGGTCGCGTGATCCCACGCATCATATACCGCGTTGCAGATCTCTACCGAAAAATCCACTTCCGTGCCCGAAAAACTCTCCGGCGAATACTCCAGCTGCAGATTGCCGTCGTATCCCGCCAGACCCTCTTTTACCATGTTCGTACCATCCACGGCGATCTGGATGATCTCTTCGCGGCTCTTGTTGAATACAACGTCCCTTTGCAGCGTCGACGTCGAGTTGTAGATATGGAAAACGACGTTCTTAATTCCCTGTATCGCCTCGAACGTCTTATCGATCAACTCCTGGCGGCACTGCGAGAGCACCTGCACTTTTACGTCGTCCGGAATCTTATGCTCCGACACTAAACGCCGCAAAAAATCAAACTCAATCTGTGACGCCGCCGGAAAGCCGATCTCAATTTCCTTGAAGCCTAGTTTGACAATAAGGTCAAATAGTTCCATTTTCTCTTCGACATTCATGGGTTCGATCAACGCCTGATTGCCGTCGCGCAGATCGACCGAACACCAGATCGGCGCTTTTTCGATCTCTTTGTTACACCACTCCCTTTCCGGAAACGTCACAACCGGATTCTTCTTATAACGCTGGTAATTCACCTCTCAAATCTCCTCTCCGAAACCTCTTTTGACCAAGTCCTCCATTGCCTCGATCGCTGCGTCTTCATCCTCCCCCTCGCAAATCAGTTCAATCCTATCTCCCGACCGGATGCATGCTCCCAATATACTGAGGACGCTTTTGGCATTGCCGATATTGTCGCCCCGGTAACGGAATGTAATGCGCGACGCAAACTCCATCGCTTTCTCGCAAAACATACCTGCAGGGCGCAGATGCAATCCGCTCGGATTGCTAATCAGTACTTCCTGCTTTCGCATATCCATATTCCCCCTTTGATCATGAATCATCCCGCGACAATTCCGTCATCTGCCGCGTCTATTTTATTCTTCCTCCGCAGGCTTCTCCTCCTCGTCAACCGGCGGCTCTTCTTCCCTGCCTTCATCCGCTGCGCCTTCTTTTTGTACGGATATCTCGCATGTCACCGCCCCCACGGTCACATTATCTTCCAATGTCAGCACAGCTTCCACGATGTGGTTGCCTTCCGCAAGTCCCTCCGCGTCGACGACTCCCGTAATCGTTTCGGGATGGATCGCATCCAGCGCGGAAACAAGCCCCGTCAGCCGGATCGTAATCATATCATCCGTAAATTCCGCCGTAAGTCCTTCGGATAGATTCGTAATGGAAAGATTTGCTGACGGAACCTCATATGACCGCTCATCCACGTCGACGAGTTTTACCTTAATCCGCACCGTCGCATTCCGTGAAGAATCCACCGTCACTCCGTCCGGCAGGTAGGATGTGATATCCACGGATGTCTCAAAGTTCCCGGTGACGGTCGAAAGATCGATCACCGTCGGCGGGATAACGATGGATGTCAGGTCGTTGACATTCTCGGATTCGCCTTTTACCCGGATGGACGGCGGGTTCGCAGACACGGATTCGAGTTCGAGCCCTTCTGCCAGCGTGCCGCTCGTCTGCACATCGATCGCGACCTCTTTTACCATTACCATATCAACGGCAACTTCCACCGTATCGACATTGCACTTCAAACTTGACGTATCCACTTCGTTCCCATCGGCGTCATAGAAAATCGGCATCGTGCTTTCGGTGACGTCCGTACTCATTCCCGTCACATCGCACACGGCGACAACGGAGGAAATCGTGGACACGATATCTTTTGGACCGTCCACCGTTATGACGTTCGGCGTAACCGTGACCGTATTGACAGAAAAGCCGTTCGCCGCTTTGCCGCCGGTCGTCCCTTTGATGATAAAGTTCGCGTTCTGCTTGTCACCTGTCTCAATCATCAGATAATGCAGTTTGGACGAGATCGACAACTGGTTCGAATAACGGTTCGCCGTAATGTCGATCGGCACCCTGCCGCCCGCTTCCATATAATTCAGATCCGCCGTCGCCGTAAAATCCGAGCCGGATAATTTCTCAATCACCGAACGTCTTGCCGTCACACGGAACGTTACTGTATTCTGCCCCTCCGGGATCTCGTAATACTTCCCCTGCTCCGTCAAAACATCTTCGTTCAAAACCGTCACCGTCGCCGTAAAATTCCGGGACTGCGTCGGATCGTCCACGTTGATGACAACCAGCCACAGGATGCAGGCAAAGAAAAACGCAAGGAGTTTCAGCCCGATATTATTGAACAGAAGCTGCTGCAATTTACCTGCCATTTGCCGCACCCCCTTTCCGTTTGAACAAACGACGGAAAAACGGCCGCCTTACTGCCTCTCCCGACTGCTCATAGGCATCCGGCGTCTGCACATGCCGCAGGATATCCTCCAAGCCGCTCGCGCTCACGTTGCGGATCAGTTTGCGATCCTGCGCGATCGATACCTGCCCCGTTTCCTCCGATACAACGATCGTAAGCGCGTCGGAAACCTCCGAAATGCCGACTGCCGCACGATGCCGCGTTCCTAAATCTTTTGACAGCGCAAGATTGTCCGTCAGCGGCAGATAACAGGTTGCCGCAACGATCCGGTCTCCCCGGACAATGATCGCGCCGTCGTGGAGCGGCGTGTTTTTTTCAAATATATTAAGCAGCAACTGCCGCGAAACAAGGGAGTCCATGCGAATTCCTGTCCGCTCCTGCTCCGTAAGGCGCACATCTTCCTCGACGACAATCAATGCGCCTGTTTTTACCGCGCCCATGGCATAGCAAGCCGCAACGATCTCCGTGATCGTCCGGTCTTCGAACCGCTTTTCCGACGCCCTTGCAAATAGCGACGTAAGGTTTAAGGACTGCAGGAAGTCCTGTCTGCCGAGCTGCTCGAGCGCATGCCGCAATTCCGGCTGAAATACAACGATAACCGCGATCATACCCGCGTTAAACAGGCGCTCCCCCAGCCAAAGGATCGTATTCATCTGGAAGAGAACCGCAATAAGAAACATCCCCAGAATAAATAATATCCCGCGGAAAAGCATCCACGCTCTGGTGTTCTTGATCAGGATCAACACTTCGTAGAAAAAGATCGCAATGATCAGGACTTCCACAACGTCGGTTACATGAATATTCGGAAAGGAAAGGTCAAAATAGTCGCTGAAAAAAGCGTCCATCGAATTGACAAAGTCGTCCATTCGTCATGCTCCTAATATCTATACTTCCTTGCAAAACCCTTCTATGAGAGCCGCTTGACTCTCTTTTGTTCTTCTTCGAGGCGGATCTTCGGCACCGCCGTCACATAATAATAATATTCGTCATCTTCGAACCGGACGCGCTCCACCCGCGTATAGTCCAAATCCAATACCAGATATTTTGTCAGCACGCCGATCAAAAACGTAACGGCGTTCGCTAAGATCAGTTCCGGGATGCGGCTCCTCTGTCCAACAAAAAGATATCCCGCAAGCATCAGGATAAACTCCACCACGACGCCGCTTGTAACCGCAACCGTCCATGCATGGCGGATGTTCATGGTGCGGATCGTATAGACCATGATAAACAACGCCGCCATGGCGACCAAATAGATGTAGAACAGCGGGTTGGCAAACACGTTGTCCCGCAGCAAGTCGATCGGCGACAGAGCGTCCGTTCCGCTTTTCAGGAGCGCCGCGTTGTCATATACCTCCTTCATGTAAAAGGAAATCACGGTTCCGCAGACAACCGCCGCCACTTCCTGTACGCCGCCGAGCAGCGCCGTCTGCATAGAGGCAAGATAGGGTATGTGGAGCCGGTGCCATGCGGTAATCCCGACCAAATTATTGAATTTATGCGCCTGATATCCGACGCAGAGCGCATACGACAATACGAACAGCACCAGCATCGTAACCGCCACGCCAAAGGATACGGACATCAACTGGATCAACAGATACCCCTGCATCACAAGTGCCGATCCCGACGGGGGCAAAAATGCACACAAAACCGACAGGAGCGGAACAACCCACGCATGGGAAAGAATTTTCGCAAAGCCGAAATAACGGGATAAAACAAGTAGCACGATAAAACTGAAGATGCCGTTAAATAAGCGGTTCAACAGTATCTCGTGCTGTCCGTAAAAGCGACGGATTCTCCCTCTTGTTCGAATAAATTTAGCCATTGTCTTCTACTGCTGCCGGATTTCTAGTGCCCTCATCCTGATAGGCCTGAGGCGTCATACGGCTCGCTTCCTCTTCGTACATCTGCTCTAATAATTCCCAGTCTTTTTTTATACGGTTGATCTTGCGCTTTGCCTTCGCATAGCGCCGCACCGCGCGCCGGTGGACCAGCCGCCGATAAAGATACAGGAATACGATATACCCGATAACCGCCGCGATAATGCCCGTGATTGCGACCACCCGGTTGATATCGGACAAAAAAAACATATATAGCACAGCCGCTGTTCCGCCCGCCGCCACCAGATAAATCACGGTTCCGACAATCGTACCTATCATATCGTGAAAGGATACGTAATCTTTTTTTGTCGTATGGAGCATCGAGTTATAATCGCGGCTTTCGTATTTTTCAAACATCGCCATGCGGATCATATGCTTGACGCGTTTTTCATTCAACATGATTAACTCTTCTTAAATCGCATCTTATTCTCATGCTTCTCTTTTTTCTTCTCCGGCACATCCTTCTGAAACGCTTTCGTAAGTCCCTGCGCCATATGCATTTTGCATTCGTCGCAGAACCGTCCGGTAAAGATCTTCTTGCCGCATTTTTCACACTGTATCGCAATATCCGAATCCGAGGAAAACTGCAGCCGTTCCTCGCGTACCCACTGCTGCAATTGCAGCACCGTCACCTCGTTCGCGTCGGCGATCTCCTGCATCCTCGCGTGCGGATTCTCCCGGATATACTCCTTAACGGCGTAAAACCGCTTTTCTATCTTTTCTTTGCAATCGGGACAGATTTGCTGACCGCCAAGATAATTAAACAGTCTGCGACAACTTCTGCAATTCCTTACCTCCATTGCATTCCCCTCCTTAATGTTATCCCACACACCAAAACTTGAGTATCTATCAGATGCCCTGTCCCACCACAACCGTCATTGCGTATACCTCGCGCACGCCCGCATTTTTCAAGGCTTCGGCGCAGGCGTCGATCGTTGCGCCCGTGGTATATATATCGTCAACCAATAGTACTCCGTTTGATTTTACACTATTTTGCGGTATTTTGAAAGCATTTTTCAAATTCTTTCTTCTATCCGTGTCATTTAGTTCCTTTTGCGGCAGCGTCTTTTTGGTACGTACCAGTGTTTTCCCGGAAAAAGGAAGTCCCGCTTCCCGGCAGAGCGCTTTTGCCAGTTCCTCCGCCTGATCGTATCCCCGCTGCCTCTTTTTTGCCGCATGCATCGGAACCGGAAGCACCATATCAACGCCTAATCCCGCAAGCCACCGTGCATGACGCTTTGCCATGTCTTTTGCGAAAACCTCCGCAAAGTACCTCCTGTTCCCGTATTTTAATCCGTACATTGCCGTCTTCATGCCGCCGGAATACACATAGACTGCTTTCGATTGCACAAATAGATGCGCTATCCTTTTACAGTCGTAGCAGTATTCCTCCGTTGAATCCGCAAGCGGCTTGCCGCATTTTTTGCAAGACGGCTCCGTTACGAAGCGGATTTCTTTGCGGCATTTTCCGCAAAATCCCGCGGAATATTCAAAAAAAGCAAGCAGACGCCCGCAGCATGGGCACTCCCGCGGATACAGGACGTCCAGCCCCTTTGATGCAATATCATATAGTTTTCGGCAATTCATTTGACTTTCCCTCTAATTCTTATTAAAATATCCTTCATGAAAATAAAGTTTTTGAAAAAATGCATCTCTTTACTCGTCGCCTTATCGTTGCCGCTTGGCGCCTTCGGCTGCGGCGCGGCAGACGACGATGCAAAATCCTACGATCAGGTGACGCAGGACACCGTCCGCTATCGGATCGCGGTGTGCCGCTCCTATGAAAGCCCCGTTTACGAACAGATCGTAGACGGCTTCGCGGATGCCTTGTATGACACCTTCGGCGAGGCGCACATCATATTAAACGACCGGACCATCGCTTTCGACGAGAACGGCGAGGCGGTTGTTCTTAATATGCTTTCTGATGACAATGAACTTGTCTTTTCCGTCGGCTCACAGGCGCTTTCCGCTGCTGCCGCCGCCACGACCACTACGCCGATCGTCGGCGCCGGAGTCATCAATTACCAGAACGCTCTGCATCTTTTTTCCGACGGCGATTCCCGGGACCGGCTGACCGGGCGCAACGTCACCGGCATCTCCGCGGCGCCCTATATGCCCGATCAGCTTTCCCTGCTGATCGAAGCGACGCCCGACCTGCGGACGGTCGGCATACTGTACAGCCCCATCGACGACAACGCCATTTATCAAAACGAAATGTTAGAAACCTATCTCGACCAGGCGGGCATCCCGTGGAAAGAGTACGAAATCGCGGAAACGGAAGCCGCATCTGCGGACGACGCCCTTGATACGTACGAGGAAATGCCGTCCGTCATACTGCCGTCCACGATCGTCGCAGCGTCGGGCAAGGCAGGCTCCGACATCAACGTGGAAGCCATCGGCGAAGACGGCAGCCTGACCGGCATCAATTCCCCCTCATCCACGCGAACCGCCAAAACTTCCAAAACATGGATCGCCGGTAAACGTGCGCTGATCGCCATGGAAGAGCAGGAGGCTGCCGCAGCGGCTTCAAATGACGAGGCTGATTCTGCTAACGGCGGCGAATCGGCGGATGCGGCAAGTCTGTCCGATGAACCGGACGATATTGACGGTGCGGACAATGCGGCATCTTCTGTCGATGTGGGTTCCGGCGATGCGGGCGGGGCAGATGCGGCAATCAGCGAACTGCCGGAGTATGAACCTGCCGACCTGTCGGATGCGGCGCCGGAGGATATCGTCGCATACGCCTGTGAGGAATGCAGTGCCCTATACATATCCGCGGAAAGCATGCTTTCGGATCAGATTGATATGATTACACAGATTGCCACGGAAAACGGCGTTTCCACGATCGGCGGAGATCCGATGCTTGGCGAAAAAACGCTGGCGTGCATTTTTTCCGACCCGTACGACCAAGGCTACCGCGCCGGTAAAGTCGCCTACCGCATCCTTGTCGGCGAAGAAGACGCTTCCACGATCAAAATCGGGCAGCCCAAAGACGAAGATTTACAGAAACTGTATCAGGATTCCGTCGCAAAACGTTTAGGGCTTTCCTTCCCGAAATCGTTTTCCGACATCAACGAATTTTTAGAGACCTATGTCCCCGGAACTTATACAAAACGGGTGAAAAACGAAGAATAGCAAGCGGCACGGCGCTCATTTTCCATGAGAAGATGCGCAACAGGTGCTGGCATGCGTCAACGATATCATATTACGGAATATTCTGCAATAGGTTTCATGAGTTACAGGATTAGGTGAAAATTGATTTCCGCGTGAACCTGTTTGTACAAAGAAGAGTATTATTATTCATGCGGCTCTTACCGGGAAAAAAGCCCCTCCTTAACAGCCGCGACCGAGATGAAGCGAAAGCGGAATCGAGGTCGGCATGGCTCAGTTATGTGTTAGTAGACACACTGTCTCGACGTGATTTTGATTGTCCAAACTCAGGTCAACACTTTCCTCAACTATCGGAAGCCTGAATTTTATGGACTTTAACCACTATCCGTTTTCTTTCTTATCCTCGAAAATCTGTATTTCGGCAATCAACGCTTCCATCAGTTTTCTGCGCTCTTCTTCATCCATCATGCCGTAGAACTTATTGAAGCTGCGAAGCACCCGGTATATATTCTCTGTCGTGACTTTTTCCGCTTCTATAGCGCTTTTCTTTGCGCGTGCAGATAACAACTGCTCCTCAAGCTCGTCTATCTTATCGTACGCTTTATCAAGCCTGTCACCTAAATCTCTTTTCTTCCTGCCATAGTGCTTATCGTCAAAATCAAGCGCATCCATTTCTTCGATCAGCTTGATCTTCAGATTGCTGTTATTCCGGAGCTGCTTTTCATATGCGGCGATTTCCTGATCTATCGCTGTGGTATCCACCTGAGTGTTGATCTTTTCTTTCATCCTGGCAGAGAACTTGGGTCGGCTTACCAGCCTGCTCACAACCTCTGCTACCGATTTATCTAGAACCTCTTCATTTATCTGATTCCGATAAGTACATTTATGACCGCGGGTCATAAAGCGGTGTTTACTTCCATAATAAAAATAGTCCTTGTAGTTGGTACCGTCCGGTTTCTTCTTTATGGATTTATTACCATACATACCGGCACCGCATATAGGGCATTTTACTATACCGGAAAGCATATGTATTTTTTCCCCGGCTTCGCGGTTTACATGTTCATACCGCTTTGCCTGTGTTTTTATCTTGACCTGCGCCTTTTCCCAGTCCTCTTCGCTGACAATGGCTTCATGCAGCCCGTCCACAAGAAGATAATCTTCTTTCTCTACCAGATGGTATTCATCACGGGTTCCGTGAACTTTCTCGGTCCGACGGCGCCCATAAACAATAGATCATATCCATACGGAGCAAAGCCGCCATTCCATCTACCCTCACGGGCTTTCTGCATACGACCTTCCATTGTCTGCACGCGGATGTTTTCCTTTTCTATCTCAGCAACGGCTGACAGGACGGAAATGATCAGCTTCCCGGCATCCTTTGAGGAATCTATACCATCCTCAACACAGATCAGATTTACACCGTAATCCTGCTTGATCTGAAGAGAGCTGAGCACATCCGCAGCATTCCTGCCGAATCGGGACAGTTTGAAAACAAGGACATATGATACTCCGTCCTTTTCCGCCTTGATATCATCCATCATCTGCCTGAACTGTGCTCGTCCCTCGATTGATCTTCCCGATTTTCCGGTGTCCTGATACTCGCGGATGATCTCATAATCATTGAAATCCGCAAAGGCTTTCATACGCGATATCTGCGCATCAAGAGAATAACCGTCAATCTGCATGGCGGTGGATACACGGGTGTATGTGTATACTTTGGTTTTTTCTTTTCCCATAACAAAGTTCCTCTTTATTTCTTAGACGCTCTTTTTCTCTTCTTTACTTCTTTTTCCAGACCTTTGATGCTTTTCAAATACTCTTCTTCCACCGGAGAAAATGTAATCTCCTGATATTTGCGATACTCCGTCTTCGCTTTCTTTATAGCCTCATCATGGCTAACCTTCCCGGGGCCTTCAAGGAGTTTCCTGTTCCCAGATGTAAGAATAGAATCCAACTGTTCAACATAATCACTCATATACATTGGCTTATGTTCAATGGCATTGATCTCGGCCAGGTCGAAATAACCGGAAACAAGGTTGTTCAGAATCTTTAGCTCATCCTCTTTCAGATAGTTCTTTGCCACCCCGATATCCTTCAATGCAGGAAGTTCTCCCGAAAAGGAAGTCAGTCCCATAAAAGGTTTATTAGCGTCTGCTCTTTCGTAGATCACTTCAGCCGCAGTATGACCATGTGCCGCATAATGCAGTTTATTCTGAACGATCTTGAAAAACTGTATTGACTCATCACTCCTCGGATTATAATCCACACTGGTCGCATACAGATCAAGAACCTGCCGGTAAAGAACCTTTTCTGAAGAACGGATATCCCTGATGCGATCCAGCAGTTCTTTCCAGTAATTACCACCGCCATTTCCCTTTAGGCGCTCGTCGTCTATTGTAAATCCCTTGATTATATATTCTTTTAACCGCTGAGTTGCCCACTGTCTAAACTTGGTGGCAGTTGCGGAATTAATTCGATAGCCAAGAGAAATAATCATGTCCAAATTATAATAGAGAACATTGTAATTCTTTCCATCCGAAGCAGTTGTTCGGAATTTCCGAACAACTGCTTCTTTT
>CAJOQZ010000100.1 GCA_905236585.1 uncultured Lachnospiraceae bacterium | reverse complement strand
CGAGCCGGAATCGATAAACACGCATGTATGCGGCGCGATCAGGGCGGCTGCCTTTTTTGCTATGATCCGCTTCTCATCAACATGACGAACCGAGCGCATCTGCAAAAAATCATCATTGCCGATCACACGGTCGACGGACTTCGCCCCGCCGTGTATGCGGATGATCCGCCTTGCTTCGTCGAGCTGCTTCAAGTCCGTTCGAAGCGTCATATCCGATACGTCCGGAAACTGCTCTTTTAACTCGGCAAAACTGATCTGCCCGCGCTTATTGATAAAATTCACTTCGTCATTACGTCGTCTGTCAACCGCGTCCATATTCTCCTCTTTTCCCGAGGGATTGCATGATCCCGTATTAAAAGTTTGCAAGCAGGTACTCTTCCGCTTCGGCAGACCACAAGCCTTTGTTGCCCTCAACGATATCGGCAAGATGCGCATATCTCTCATCCTCATCCGCTTTTGTCCGAAGTTCATCCAATGCGACGAGCGGCATGTCGATATGCGTATAGATCAGCTTCTTGCCGCCCGGAATCTTCGGCAGATGCAGTGTCGTATCCGCCGCTGCGGCAAGCCCGCCGATATGCGTCACCATAACCGCCGGGTCGATCCGCTTTGCCGCGGTAAGTTCTAAGGATTCGATCATATCCGCAGTATTGCCTCCCGTCGTCCCCATGACATGCGCCGAATTGTAATGCACATCATAGAAGTTGATCGGTGCGCTAAAGTTCTTGTCCGTCGGCCCCGCGAAAAAGTTCAGGCAGCCGTCCCGTCCTAAAATTGCGCTCGACTGTTCGATTACGGACGCCACCGGCGCATAGCAGAGAACATCGTCAAATCCCGTACCGCCGGTCAGATCGCGAAGATATTTTACCGGATCATCCATGTCGCCGGTATTGACAAAATGCAGTTCGATTCCGTCCTTCTCTTTTACTTCCGCAGGCGGGAACAACTGCTCGGCACGATCCAGACGGTCCTGATTGATATCGGTCACAACGACCATTCCCGGCTTACGGTCGCGGTGCAGCGCATAAGTAAGCGCCCCGAGTCCCATGGGACCCGCACCTGCCGTAATCGCTAATTTTCCGCCTTCCACAATCCCCATCTCATGGGTATATACGCCCATCTTCGTGTGGTACGCCGCGTTAAGCGCCCCGATCGAACAGGACAGCGGCTCTGCCAAAGACGCTTCGTAATATGCCTTGCCTGTATACTCCAACATGCAGCCGCACTCCATGACCTCCGCAGGAATAATGCAGTAGGTGGCATCGCCGCCGCAAAATTCATACGAATAACCCGGACTCCACATCGTGCCCTTGTAGTTAATCGCGGGCTGGATCGTAAACTTCATGCCCGGCTTGTATGTATCCTTGTACTTCGCCCCGACTTCAACGATATCACCCGCGAACTCATGCCCCATGATCGCCGGATGCTCCGCGACGTCTTCATGGACGCGCTTATGCTCTACGCCCAATGTCGCGCATTTGTATGTTGACATGCAGATCGAATCCGACACGACTTTGACTAAAATCTCGTCATCCTTGATCTGCGGCAATTCGAACTCATCCACGCGTAAATCGTTCGCCCCGTGTAACCTGACTGCTTTTGCTTTCATTGCGATCTCCTCCATGTTTTTGAAATGAAATGTTATTCGCTTTTTGTTTGAAAAGATTCTAACTGAAATTTGTTGTTTCAACAACTTATATATGGAGTATATCACCGCTTTTTTCATTTGTCAACTGTTATTTCAACAATAATCAGTTTTTATTTCGAGGACAAACAATCTCCGGGTGAGGTTAAGGCATTTTTGCCGTCGAACACGGAGATTTGTTTGTTCTCAAGACAAGATTGGATGAAAATATTTTTATTACTGCTCTTCATACCGAATCGTTCCATCCAAAAAACCGGACGAATAATACAATTCATTTTCTGTTGTAATAAAAATAGCCTCGACATCCGGCAGGTCTTCGGCAAAGGAAAGACCATCCGTCAATCCCATGGTAAAAAGCGTGGTCGAAAGCGCATCTCCGTCAACGGAAGAAGGCGATAACACCGTAACAGAAGACAGTCCGTTATGGCAGGGATAGCCGGTCGCCGTATCTAAGATATGATGATAGATCGTGCCGTCGACTATTGCGTAGCGCTGGTACGTCCCGCTGGTGACGACAGACAGGTCGGATACGAATAATTTTAATATCGCCTCACCGTCCGGGGCAAACGGCTTTTGAATGCCGATCGTATAATCAGAACCGTCCGGCTTTGCACCTAGCGTTAAGATATTGCCGCCGAGGTTGATAAGACCCGATGTGATGCCCTCATCCTCCAGATAGGATTTCATTTGATCGGCAATATAGCCTTTCGCAATCCCGCCTAAATCAATTGCGCAAGCGTCGGATTGCAGCGTAACGGTGTGTGCATCCTCGTCCACGGCAACCGATTCATAAGAAATGCCGTCGGCAAGTGTGGACACAAGAGCCTCGTCGGGAACAAAAAAAGAAGCCTCTTCGTCGGGTTCTTTTCCTTTGGACGTATTGAAACTTGTCTCGCCGCCGGACAACCTCTCCGTAGAAAAATTCCACGCATCCGACAGTTTCCCGACGGTGATGTCAAAACGTCCATCACTTAATCTGCCGTAGCGGATGCCGGTTTGAATCAGTTCGATCGTCTCATCATGCACGCTGACCGGCGTATATGGATGCGCGTTGATCTGCGATACGTCGCTTGTTTCTATCGTATCGGAAAAATAATTTTCATATTTCTTCGCCAGTTCAAAACAATGCGCCAAAGCATCCCGGCGGTCTGCATCATATATCGTTACCGTAATGACTGTATCAAAATAAAATCCGGTATCCGAGATCGGCGAAACAGCATTCGCTCCGCAGCCGGAAAGAAAAGCCGAAACAAACAGACACTCCATCAGCAAAAAAACTGACAGTAATGTCCGGAAACGAAAATGACGCCGACGTTTTTTTTCAAAAAAAACAACTTTACGCACGTATCTTACGCATTCCCTTCCACGATCGCACCATTGCGGTATGCGTCAAGCAGCGCATCCAAATCCGCCACCTGCATATCCAGCAAATGCCCGTTATCCGTATCGGCAACGGTTTTTCGGATTTCGGAATGAGAAACCTGCACAATATCCGAATGAACATCACTGCCCTCTTTGACTGCTTTTTCTACGGATTCGAAGGGTTCATGGGCGGCAAGCATCAGACCGTAAGAGTCATAAATCAATGTGTATCCGGCGATCCCGGTTTTCGGCTGGTATGCCTTAGAAAAGCCGCCGTCAATGATCAAGAGCCTGCCCCCGCATTTCACCGGCGACTGCCCGTCTTTGACTTCCACCGGCACATGCCCGTTGATGATCGCGGCATCCTCGTTGAACAGACCGAACTCATGCAGGATCGGCGTCGCAATATCTTCCTTCTCCAAAAGCAAATAATACGGATCTTTGACCTCCGTATACGTGTCTTTGTCCGCGATAAAATACCGCTCGAACGTCGTCATTTTACTCCGCCCATATACCGGCGAATCCTTATGGCACCATGCGAACCAGAGCATATCCTGTCCGTTCTGCCGCTCCGTCGCATCATCCGAATAATAGCCTTTGCGGGCGTATGTTTCAATTATGTCATACAGCGCCTTCCCGGCATATTCTTTGCCGAAAAGCGTCACCTTGCGAAACGTTCCGTCCTCATTCATCGGCATGCACCCATGATAAAGCAAGTTGCCATTATACGTTTTATAAATGCTTCCTTTCGAATAAAGGAAACGGATATGCCGCTGGAGTTTCTCCGACGCCTCGAATGCACGGCAGAGTTTGTCAACCGTGTCGGCTTCTTCTTCGGAGAGCCGGTATGGGTCGTTTGGGTCAATCGTCGGAAAACAAGTATCCAACATCGGATATGTCTTCCCGTCAAGAGCGATGGTTCCGGCGGCGTAATCTATGCAGTTAAGCAGCAGTCGGTCGTCCATATGGAAATCAGGATGGCGAAGGATCGTCTGCCCTTCGAGTTTGAAAAGGATGATCGCGATTGCTTTGTGCATCTTTTTTTCTAATGTCGCATCATGGTCGTCGAAACTGCTGTTGATATAGTTCACTTTAAACAGATCGCAGTTGTCGTCGGCGTACATTTGCATCGCAAGTTTCGCAAGCGGCACAAGGTTGATGCCGTACCCCTCTTCAATCGTATCGAGGTTGCCGTAACGGGCGGAGATGCGCAAAACATTCGCGACGCAGACCGCGCTCCCGGCAGCGGCGCCCATCCAGACCACGTCGTGGTTGCCCCATTGGATATCGACGGAATGATAATTCATTAACGTATCAAGAATCAGATGCGGCGACGGACCTCTGTCAAAAATGTCCCCGACAACATGCAGATGATCGACGATCAAACGCCGGATCAGATTGCATAGGGCGACGATCAGTTCTCCCGCCCGCTTCGTCTCGATCACCGACAGAATGATCTCCGCATAGTAGGCTTCCTGATCGGATTCGTTCGGGCGTCCGGTCATCAGTTCCTCAATGATGTAGGCAAAATCTTTCGGCATTGCCTTCCGGACTTTCGAGCGCGTATATTTGCTTGCCGCGGCGATTGCGATGCGCACCAGAATATAGATTGTCACGCGGTACCATTCTTCAATATCGTCTTCCCGCCGCTGCACTTCGGCAAGTTTCTGTTCGGGATAGTAGATAAGGGCGGCAATCTCCTTTTTTTCGGAAGAACGCGCGGTCGGTCCCATCATGTCGTCAATCTTGCGGCGGATGGCGCCGGAGCCGTTCTTTAATACGTGTAAAAACTGGTCGTATTCACCATGCAGATCGCTGATAAAATGCTCGGTGCCTTTCGGCAGACTCATGATCGCCTTCAAGTTGATGATTTCCGTCGCCGCGGATGAAATCGTCGGATATTGGCGTTTTAAGATATTCAGATATCGGTTTTCTTCTTTCGTCATGGAAAGGCTCCTTTTTGCTTTCTTCACATTCTATTTGTAAAAGGAGGCGAAGTCAAGTTGGACTTTGGAAAAGGTCAAATCATCCAAATCGGCAGAATGAAATTATTTCGATCAATGGCTGACATTTCCTCCCGCAAACATAAAATTGCGCCTGAACCTCTCGGAAGCGAGCCTTTGTCTAATATAGCAAACGCCGAGGCAAGTTCCGTTCCCGGATTCGTAGATTTCTTGATTTCCAAAGGGTGTAGTTCACCGTCTGTTTCTATAACCATGTCAATCTCGTTCGTATCTTTATCCCGGTAGTAATGGAACAGGCTTTCCTTTATACTGTTTTGCCATGTTTTTCGAATCTCGGCAACCGTATAATTTTCCAAAACAGCACCATTGATTGCCCCATTCATAAGAATCTCCGAACTGGAGTATTTCGTCAGATATGCCACCAGCCCCGTATCAAAAAAATACATCTTTGGCGTCTTTATGGTGCGCTTCAGCAGATTATTGGAATATGGTCTTAGATAAAAAATAACTTCTGATTTTTCCAAAACCTGCAGCCACCTTTTTGCTGTATCATCCGAGACGCCGACATCCTGCGCAATATCATGCGCATTGAGCATTTGTCCCACACGGCAAGCCGCCGCACGGATAAAGTCAGCAAAAAGCAGTTTGTCCACACCGGGAATCATATCCGTAACATCCCGATTGATATAGGATTGAATATATGAACTATAAAAAACATCTCTGTCTTTATATTTACCGCTACGATGTCCGGGCATCGCGCCCCGCCAAATCCGATCATACATCTCGGTTGCGGAACAATGGGAAAGATGCTTTTTTCGCTCATTTAACTTTTCAATATCAAGCGAGAGCGGCTCGGTCGTTCCGTCGCCGTACAGTTCCGTCTGCGATAAAGCAGACATGTGAACAATCGCCGTTCTCCCTGCCAATGATTCCTGCGCAAGATCCATGAGATGGAAAGCCTGAGAACCCGTCAGCCAATAAGAACCGGGCGCCGCGCCATTATCCACCAGAATCTTTATATACGAGAACAATTCCGGTGCGTACTGCACTTCATCAATCAAAACAGGCGCGGGATGCATTTCAAGAAACAGGGCAGGATCGGATTTTGCAAGTCTTCTGTTTTCAGCATCATCCAATGTGATCTTCTGTCGATTCGTTCCTTCCATCAAGTGCTCCAGCATAGTCGTTTTTCCAACCTGTCTGGGTCCGATAAGCAGAACGCAGCTATAGTCTTCGCTAACTTCCAGTATCTTCTGCTCAAGCGTTCTTTTGATATAAGGCATAATATCTCCTCCGGCTAAAATACGATTATATCTTATTTTAGCCAAAAAGAGTTATGATAGCAAGAGTTTTTATAAAACTATCCAGCACAAAAGAAGGCTCATGGTTTCCTTTTTTTACACTATTTTTGACATAGAAATTTTCTTTGAAAAATCAAGTGAAGTCAAGTATACTTTAGAAAGATCAAGCAATAGCGGAAAGGCGTTCGAAAATGGCAAACAACTTGGAAATTATAGAACGAAGCCTAAAGGATTTTATAGAGATACAAAAAATCATGGGACTTGCAAAGAAGGAAAATGCACCGGAAACATATGCAGAATTAAAAGAAAAGTACCTCTACCTAAAAGCATTGCTTCAGACTGCCGGGGTGAACTTGTCTGAAATTGACAGGATCAAAGAATAAATTCCATCTGTGAGTTATGCAAAGATTCCTTATATGTAATGGTCTGTCGAAAGGCAGACCATATTTTCATCTTTTCGATATCTGCCGTGCAATCGCTTCCGCTTCTTTTTCGGGGACGCCGGATATTTCCGCGAATTTCTGCCAGTCATTAACGGCTTTTGTAACATCTCCGATAATGTGCGCCGCTTTTGCTTTGGTAAGATTCATATGTGCGGCACAGACATAGAAGTCCGCCTCGGTTATGCCTGACCGCTTGCCGTTGACCGTCATCTGGTGTCCGCTTGTCCATAAGCCGTTTGGATTATATGCATATGTCACATCATATGCCGGCGAAAGCCGCCATTTCCCCTTCTTGTCCATCAAGAATGATATGTTTTTCACATGATCATCACAGTTCCATGCCAGCACATTAAAGACCATCCGGCGAAAAAACTGCTCCAGTTCTT
>CAJOQZ010000099.1 GCA_905236585.1 uncultured Lachnospiraceae bacterium | reverse complement strand
GCCGCCATGCCGCCGAATAAAGCAAGCAGAACTAAGGATACTACCGTAATAACAACCGAAGAACCGAACGCATACCAAAACTCAAAGTGTACGTTATGGATAACGTCATTCAAGTTCTGCGTCATCTGGGAAAAGGAAGCGCCGTTCAGGCTGACCGGGCTTTCCGTAATGTACATCGGCGCCTTGCAGGCATTTACGACCACCAGATAAAACGGGAATAAGACGTAAATCGCAATGATCAAACCAATGATAAATTCTACAACTTTTACTGATGTTTTCTGTTCTCTGTTCATTACATCTCCACCTCATTTCTGCTCGTGACCTTAACCTGTAAGATCGATACTGCGGCTAAGATGATGAAGAAGATAACTGCCTTCGCCTGACCTAAGGAATAATCGTTCCGGTTGATCGCCGTACTGTAAATATTAAGTGCCAACATTTCTGTGCCGTTCGTCAACTTCGAACCTAAGAAATCGGGTACCGAGCCGTTGCCGCCGGTCAATGCAAGGTTTACATCGAACATCTTAAACGCATTCGTCAATGTAAGGAACAGGCAGATCGTCGTTGTGGACGCGATCATAGGAAGTTTGATACGGAATAACGTATCAATCGCATTCGCACCATCGATTGCCGCTGCTTCGATAACTTCACGCGGAACCGTATTAAGCCCCGTCGTATAAATCAGCATGATGTATCCGGCATACTGCCATACATATACAATAATGATCGCCATGAATGCCATTTTTGTATCGGAAAGAATCGAATACGGATAGTCGAATAACGCCGCCGTATAATTAACCAATACTTTTGAAAAAGCGAACTGCCAGATATATCCAAGCACGATACCGCCGATCAGATTCGGCAGGAAATAGGATGCACGGAAGAATCCGACTGCTTTTAATTTCGTCGAGCAAAGTAAAGCAAGCAAAAATGCAACAACATTAACTACAACCATATTTACGATAACGAACAGAGCCGTTAATAATGTCGAATACAAAAATTCCTTTGACTGGAATGCTCGAATATAATTGTCCAGTCCTACTACATTGTTAATACGAAGTCCGTCCCAGTCGGTAAAGGAATAACCGATACCCAAGATCAACGGAATGATTACTGTTACAAAGAACGTAAATAACAACGGGAACAGGAAAATAAAATTGATAATGTTCCGATGATGCGTTTCCGTCGGGAAAATATATAATCCGACAAGAATCAGAATCGCTCCTATGATCAGCATTGCGCCACGGTGCATGGAAAGATTGAAGTTCGCTGTCAAAAGAAAATCCTGTCCATTCGTGGCAAGGAAATCCAGCCACAATGCCACCACAAGCAGTAACGCACCAACGACAAAACATCCGATAGATATCCCTTTTTTTCCGGAAGTATTTGTCTTCATATACGTACCCCCTAAGTAAAAGTGAAAACGGGCGGCGCCGCTATGCGCCACCCGTCGGCTTCAAATCTGTGATTCCAAACGAATATCTTACTGTGCGTAATAATCCGTCGTAACCTTCTGCATTTCGGTGTAGAAATCAGCAGCACTTGCAATGTCGCCCTTAGCATATTCCTGGAATACTACGGACGTAACATCCTGCAAACCGTCCTTCTTGAAGAACGTATGATAGGAAGAATGCTTGCCTGCGCCTAACCATTCCGTAACAGCACCTGCGAACGGATCAGTTGCCGTATATGAGCAGTCATTGTACGGGCTTACAAATCCCATATCCTCAACGAATATCTGCTGAGCCGTATCTTCGGAGCACCACTGTAAGAATGCCTTAGCCGCGTCAACATCGCCGTCCTTGTATACCGTCCAGTAAGAGGTCGGCTCGTCTAAGATCGTATTGATGCCATCCTCGAAAGCGAACGGAGCAAAACCGCACTTGAAGTTGCCTGCTGCTGCATAAGCGTCAGAATCATCACCTGTCAACGTAGCGCCGATCCAAGAACCCTGCGTAACGAAAACATACTTGCCGCTTGCAAAGCCAAGAACCTGATCGTCATATGTGCCGTCAACAAGAAGCTGCGGATCGGAATACTGGTTCAAAAGACCGATAAACTCGCCAAAAGCCGTGAAGCGGGACTCGTCTAATGTACCGCCGTCGTTCAACATATCAATGTATGTCGAATCCGTCGGATCAAGACCAGCGTCAAGATAGTGACCGAATACGTGCGTACCCGAAGACCATCCTAAATTCGAAGCCTCTGCACACCAGCCGACAACAGCCGTAATACCAAGATCATCCTTCATGCCGTCGATCTTTTCGAATGCCGCCTTGTATGCTGCCGGGCTTGTCAGGGATGCCGGATCAACGCCAGCCTTCTCTAACAAGTCAGCGTTGTAAGCAAGACCATGTGCTTCTACCATGTACGGGAAGCCGATCGTACCCATTTCATCATCAACATATTCTACATCAGTATCTTCCGTCCACTGCTCGCCGGAAAGATCTGCCAACTCACCCTGCCAGTTCGCGAACTGATTCGCCTCTGCGACAAAGATGTCCGGCATTTCGCCGGCCTGCTTTAATTCCTTTAACTTGGAAGAAGCCGTCTCATTACCGCCGATTGTCATAACTTCGATCGTGTTGCCAGTCTCCTCCGCATACTTTGTAGCCAAATCCTGCATCTGCGCGTCGATCTCCGGCTTACCGTTCAACAACTGAAGCGATGCACCGCCGCCTGAACCGCCATCAGAACTACTGCTGCTGGAACTGCTCGAACTGTCGCTTCCCCCCGACGACGTACTCTCCGTCGTGCCGCATCCAGCCAAAACAACGGACGCTGCCATTGCTACGGCTAATGCCATTGCTAATTGCTTTTTCATAAAAAAACTCCTCCTTCGTTGTGCAAGTTGCATAAAAAATCATCCTTGCCGTTTAACTACGTTGTTAATTTTACCATTAGATATTGTGCATTTCAACAGTTTTTTTGAAAAGTTCACAAAAATAATTTTTTTGATAATGATTCGTTGCTTTTTCTACTTCCGAGAGCCAGCCTTACTGTATTCTTTTATCCGGTAGATTGCATAAAGCGGGATGTTCCACACATGCGTATCCTTCTCGTAATAATCGCCGACGTTTTTCAAAGAAAACTTCATGCCCATCCTCGGATGGTATCTGGCGCAGAACAACTGAAAACTCTTTGCTTTGGTATGCTCCGCCGATTTCACCTCAATCGGCATCAACCGCCCCTCATAATCCGTCAAGAAGTCCACTTCCGCCGTCGCCCCGGAACGCCAAAAACAACTTTCAATCCCCATAGACAGCAACTGCGACAGTACAAAGTTTTCCGCAATGGCGCCTTTATAACGAATGAACCTCTCATCCTCTTCCAAAATGGATCGATAATTTATCCTTGCCTTTCGGCAGAGCAGTCCGACATCTGCGGCAAACACCTTAAAATAGGTCTCATCCATCATGCCCGACAACGGTATTTCCGGGTTTTCCACAAGTTTATGCCGGTAAATCAATCCGGCGTCGACCAGCCATCTAAGCGCATCCTCTAAATCTTTTGCCCGCAATCCCTTTTTTACATGAGAAAAAACAAACTTGTTATTCTCCTTTGCCAACTGTACCGGCACGGATTCCCATATCATGGCTATTTTCGGCACATCCGATAGCGGCGCATGTTTTGAAAAATCATTTGTATAACCGCTGATGATATCATCCTGTATCGCCGCCGCCTGCTGATAGTCATGTGTATCTACCCAACTCTGCACCACTTCCGGCATCCCGCCGACTACATAATAATTCTTCAAATGCTTCGAAAGCGGAACGGAAAAAGCATCCGGTATTTCTCTTTCCAGCGCCATTTTTTTTACACCGGCAATTAAGCCCGCTCCGCCATCTGCAGCAACAAATTCATCAAAACTCATTGGATACATTTGCAGATGATTCACTTTTCCGACGGGAAAAGAGACACCTTCCCCTTTGAGTGCCACGCCCAATAAAGATCCCGCCGCGATCAGGTGAAGTGCCCGCATATCCTCACAGAAGTATTTTAATGCTGTAATTGCCCTCGGGCACGTCTGTATCTCATCAAAAAAAAGCAGGGTTTCTCCTACTTCTATCTTGCCGACAATATTGGATATCTCTTCAACAATCCGCCGCACGTCGAAATCATATGCAAAAATAGACGCCAACGTCTCATCTTTTTCAAAATTGCAATATACGAACGACGAAAACTCATTCTCGCCGAATTGTGAAACCGCATACGTTTTTCCGCATTGCCGGACGCCGGTCAGGATCAACGGCTTGCGTTTCGGATTGTTTTTCCATTCTTTCAGGGATTCAATTATATTCCGCTCCATAAAATCCGCCTTTATACTTTTTTCTTTATGGGAACGAAATCATTATAACATTATTCCTTTGAAAAATGCAAGAATTTCGACATTATTCCTTTGAAAAATGCAATATGCCGAACATTATTCCTTCGAAAAATGCAATATGCCGAACATTATTCCTTTGAAAAATGCAATATGTCGGACATTATTTCTTTGAAAAACGCAACCGGCTGACATATCTGCTTCCGGTTCACTTTCTTCGCCGACTTCACTTTTTACATCTTCTTGTCGGCTTTTAATTTACAGACTTTTATTCCTGTTCGAGCAAAAACTCCGCCAACACGGCGTTGCTTACGTTGCGCCCATGTTTTGTCAAAAAAACGTTGCCCGCCTTCGCCTCGAGAAGTCCTTCTTCGATCAGCCTTGCCAGCACCGCTCCGTAAACATCAAGCAGCGGCTCATCAAACGCGCTCTCGAACGCCTTGCGCGATACGCCGTCGATCGTCCGCAATCCCAAAAACATAAATTCCGCCATTTCATCCTCGCGGGACAACGGCGTCTCGAACCGTTGGATCGGATTTTCGATATAACGATAAATATCCCGCTCATTCGCATACCGCGTGTGATTGTAAAACGAAGCCGCGCCAAGCCCCGCGCCGAGATACGGCGTCCTGCGCCAGTAACCGATATTATGGCGACAGGCGTATCCCACTTTCGCAAAATTGGAGATTTCATATTGGTGGAAATTATGCTCTTCCAATATCTTCTCGCAGGATTCCGTCATGGCGCACAGTTCGTCTTCCTCCGGCAGATACACCGTCGGCTCGCCCTTTGCCTGCCGCTTGGCATCCTCACCATACCGCTCAAAATAAGGCGTATCCTCTTCGATCATCAGACTGTAGGCGGATATATGCTCTGGTTTTAACATGACAATCTGCCGGAGCGTTTTAAGGAACGTTTCCGCTTTCTGTCCAGGAAGTCCGTACATCACGTCCACGTTGATATTATCTATCCCCTGCATCCGGGCGATCTCAAAGGTTTTCAAAAACTGGTCATATGTATGGATGCGTCCGAGCAGTTTCAACTCCTCTTCATTCGCCGACTGCAAGCCGATGGACAGCCGGTTGATGCCCCACGAAACGTAGGATGCCATGGCGTCCTTGGTAACGGTTCCCGGATTGACTTCTATGGTAACCTCCGCATTTTTATGGATGGAAAATGAGGAGCGCATTGCGTCGATGATCTTCTCCATCAACGCCGGCTCCAGCCATGACGGCGTCCCCCCGCCGATAAAAACCGTTTCGACCGGCTCGTCAATGACGCCCCCATAATAGCGAAGTTCCCGGCAGAGCGCGTCGGTATACTTTGCGCGGAGATTCCGGTCGTATGGAGCAGATAAAAAATCGCAGTATTCGCATTTTTTCATGCAAAACGGAATGTGAATATAAAGTTCCATCAGCCTTCGTCCAGTTTCAAAACACTCATAAACGCTTCCTGCGGGATCTCAACATTGCCGACCTGGCGCATCCGCTTCTTTCCCTCTTTTTGCTTTTCAAGAAGTTTTTTCTTCCGTGTGATATCGCCGCCGTAGCATTTTGCCAAAACGTCTTTGCGCATTGCCTTTACCGTTTCCCGCGCAATGATTTTAGAACCGACCGCAGCCTGGATCGGGATCTCGAACAAATGACGAGGAATCTCCTGTTTTAATTTTTCACACATTTTCCGCCCCCTGTCATATGCCGTATCTTTGAATACGATAAACGACAGCGCATCTACCGGCTCGTGGTTAATTAATATATCCAATTTGACAAGGTCGCTTTTTACGTACCCTTTCAATTCATAATCAAAAGAAGCGTAACCGCGGGAGCGGGATTTTAACGCGTCAAAAAAATCATAGATGATCTCATTCAACGGCAGAACATATTTGATCAGCGCACGCGTCTCCTCCATGTATTCCATGCTAACATAGACGCCGCGCCGCTCCTGACACAGATCCATGATCGGCCCGATATAGTCGCTCGTCACCATGATCTCCGCATCCACGACGGGTTCTTCCATGTATTCGATTTCCGACGGGTCCGGCAGATTCGAAGGATTCGTCAATTCGATCATCACGCCGTCCGTCTTATGGACATGGTACACGACGCCCGGCGCGGTGGTAACCAAATCCAGATTGTATTCCCTCTCTAACCGCTCCTGAATGACATCGAGATGCAGCAATCCAAGGAAGCCACAGCGGAATCCGAACCCTAATGCAATGGAAGTCTCCGGCTCATATTGTAAGGATGCGTCGTTTAACTGGAGTTTTTCCAAGGCATCCCGCAGATCGGGGTACTTCGCGCCATCCGCCGGATACATGCCGCAGTAGACCATCGGATTGACTTTTTTATATCCCGGCAGTGCTTCGGCGCATGGGTTTATGGCAGACGTAATCGTATCGCCGACCCGGGTATCGCTGACATTCTTAATGGACGCGGTCATATAGCCAACCATTCCCGCGCTCAAACTCTCGCACGCGATAAACTGCCCCGCGCCGAAATATCCGACTTCCACCACATCAAACGACGCGCCGGTCGCCATCATTTTCACTTTATCTCCTGCCTTTAGGGTACCCTCCTTGATGCGGCAAAAAACGATCACGCCGCGATAAGAGTCGTAAAGCGAATCGAAGATCAGCGCCTTTAGCGGTGCGTCCTCCTCGCCGCCCGGCGGAGGGAGTTTTTCTATGATCTGCTCTAAGACTTCTTCTACGTTAAGTCCTGTCTTCGCCGATATCAACGGACACCCCTCGCAGTCCAATCCGATCACGTCCTCGATCTCCGCCTTAACCCGGTCGGGCTCGGCGCTTGCGAGGTCGATCTTGTTGATCACCGGAAGCACCTCCAGATCATGATCGAGTGCAAGATAGACGTTAGCCAGCGTCTGCGCCTCGATGCCCTGTGCGGCGTCCACAACCAAAACCGCGCCGTCGCAAGCCGCTAACGACCGCGATACCTCATAGTTGAAATCCACATGTCCCGGTGTATCGATCAGGTTGAAAATATATTCCTCTCCGTTTTTCGCAGGATAGATCAGGCGCACTGCCTGCGACTTGATCGTAATGCCCCTCTCGCGCTCCAAATCCATGTTGTCCAAGACCTGCGCCTGCATTTCACGGGCGGTCAAAAGCCCCGTCATCTCGATCATCCGGTCGGCAAGCGTCGACTTTCCGTGGTCGATATGGGCAATGATGCAAAAATTTCTGATATGTGATCGATCCATAGATGTAATCCTGTCTATCTGACTTTTAATACTGTAACCAAATCTATAAATATACTATTAACGGAATGCAATTTCGTTAATGAGTATAATATATCATTCTTCTTTTGATTACGCCATAAAAATTTCTTGACAACTCGCGATTCATCCATTATCATATGCAAGGTATGTATGTGCTGTAAATTACAGGTCGTTCCTGTGATTGGTGTCTCTAGCACACAATAGATCAAATTCCAAGAACTTTTCGGAGGTAAAAAGAACATGGCGAATATCAAATCCGCAAAGAAGCGTATCGACGTTACGGCATCCAAAACCGAGCGCAACAAAGCGATCCGCTCCAAGGTGAAGACCGTATCGAAGAAAGTTATGGCTGCTGTTGATGCCGGTGACAAGGCTGCCGCAGAAGAAGCATTGAAGGTTGCTACTTCCGAGATCGGCAAGGCGACGACAAAGGGCGTATATCACAAGAACAACGCTTCCCGCAAGGTTTCTTCTTTGGCAAAAGCCGTTGCGAAAATGTAATTGATTCATAATGAATGAAAAGAACTCCGGCGAACCACCGTCATTCGCCGGAGTTTTTTTATTCTTTTTTTACCAGTTTTGCCATCAGCATCTCCACCGCGATCCGGTCGGTCAGTCTCCCCGTCTTAAAATCCCACTCCGCCTTCGCGGACTGCGCTAAGAAGTTTTCCAGCTGCGCTTCGGTAAAATTCGCACCGAGCGACCGATTCTGCCGCACTGCAAATCCGGGAATCTTAACCCTGCTTGCGATCTCGTCATCATTTACGTGGTGCAGGCTCATCTGCTTTACTTTATAGATGATGGTAAGTTGGCGCACGATCAGCGTTAAAATCTTTGGCGCGGGTTCTTTTAGCAGAAGCAGATCCCGATACAGTTTCATTGCCGCCGTCGCATTTTTATCCGCGATCGCGCGGATCATATCAAACACCTTATCCTCCGCGAATCCGGCGCATATCTCCTCCACATCTGCAAGGTCTATAAATTCCTTATCCGCGCAGTACGATACGAGTTTGTCCATCTCGTTGATCATATGGTACATATCGCCGCCGGCACGTACCATAAAGGCTTCCCATGCCGCCTTTTTGATTTGCAGCGTTTTATCGCCGACTTTCATCCGCGGCAGCAGCCATTTATATATCTGACGGCTGTCCGTCGGCGTATTCAGTTCTACTGCATCTCCGGCTTTGGCAATCGCTTTATAGGTGCGCGTGTTCTTCTTTACATCTTTTTCCGAAAAAACAAGACAGACCGTCTCCGGCAGTTTTTCGAAAAAATCCGCCAGACGGTCTTCGGTTTTGGAAAAGCAGCCGCTCTCTTCTACATAGATGACTCGGCGGTCGGCAAAAAAGGGCATGGTCTGCGCCTGCTCGATCAGATCATTTACATCGAATCGGTCGCCTTTCAGCGCGATGTAGTTCATGGTATCTTCGTTGCCTAAAAGTGCCTTTCTGATGCGGTCACGGTACATTTTCTTTAGGTAGGTCTCCGCTCCGTATAGCAGGTAGGCGCGTTTTAATTGTTTGGTTTTGATGTCTTGGTCGATGCCGAGCATGATAATCTCCTGATGGGCGGATTCTTGGTATGTATT
>CAJOQZ010000098.1 GCA_905236585.1 uncultured Lachnospiraceae bacterium | reverse complement strand
GAATACCAAATTCTGGTATTCGAACATGCAGGATTCGGATAACGAAGTATATACGGAAGAAATCGAGGCTTTGATTACCAAGGCGAATGTGCCGGTGACGGCGGTCTTAGGCAACAGCGCGATCAATGTAAGCGATTTTGTCGGGCTTCAGATTGGAGATATCATTCGTTTGGACCGCAAGGTCGATGATGAACTGGATATATTCGTTGGAGACATGAAGAAATTCACTGCCCTGCCCGGAGCCGCTGGCAAGAATTACGCGGTGCGGATTACAACGGTGGTGAGGGAGGAAGAAGATGGCTGATACCACGCTGTCTCAGGAAGAAATTAACGCCCTGTTCTCCAGTGCGGCGGCGGGCGGTGATGTCGGAGGCGGGGGAGGCGGCGGTCAACTGACGCCGGCCGAGATCGATACGATCGGAGAAGTTGCGAATATCAGCATGGGGACGGCGGCGACTACGCTGTTTTCCCTCGTCAATAAAAAGGTTGATATTTCAACGCCGGTTGTTTCGGAATCCACATGGGACGAAATCTCGGCAATGTACGACAAGCCCTGCGTCCTTGTCAAGATCGGATATACGAAGGGTCTTGACGGCAGCAACATCCTGGCATTACGGGAACATGACGTAAAAGTCATTACGAACCTCATGATGGGGGGCGACGGCACCGGGGCGGATGAGGAAGAGATCGGAGAACTGCATTTGTCGGCAATCTCCGAGGCGATGAACCAGATGATGGGTTCGTCGGCGACGTCCCTCTCCACGATGCTTTCGAAGATGGTCGATATCTCCCCGCCGACGTCGGAACTGATCACGTTGGCGGACTCCATAGACGGAGCGGAGATCGACGAGTTTCTAAGAGATGTATTTATTAAAATAGAATTTAAGTTGAAGATCGGGGATCTCGTTGACTCAACCATGATGCAGATGTATCCGGTTAAGTTGGCGAAGGAAATGTGCGAGGCGGTTGCCTCGAACATGGAAAGCGATTCGGCGTCGACGGTAGAGGACAGCGCATTCGAAGAGGCGCCGGCTCCCGCGGCACCGCCCCCGGCAGCACCGGCAGCACAGCCTGCGGCGGCTCCGCCACCGGCAGCACCGCCGCCGATGATGCAGCAGCAGATGGCTCCGCCTCCTATGATGGCGGCGCCCCAACAGCAGGTCAATGTATCGCCTGCACAGTTTACTCCTTTTGCCGGCAGTTACCCGATGCAGGGCGTGCCGGAGAATATAGATCTCATAATGGATGTGCCGCTTGAGGTGACCGTCGAATTGGGACGTACCCACAAGTCCATCCATGACATACTTGATTTCGCACCGGGGACGATCATAGAACTCAATAAGATCGCCGGTGAGCCCATCGACGTATTAGTCAACGGCAAGTATGTTGCAAAAGGTGAAGTGGTTGTTATTGAAGAATCCTTTGGTATTCGGATAACAGAAATAATGAAGTAAGGAGACAAAAAAATGGCAAAGAACATTCTGATTTGTGATGATGCGGCATTCATGCGGATGATGATCAAAGATATCCTCACAAAGAACGGCTACAATGTTGTTGGCGAAGCGGAGAACGGCGTCAAGGCGATTGAAGCGTATTCGGAGTGCAACCCGGATCTCGTTCTGATGGATATCACGATGCCGGAGATGGACGGAATCGGCGCATTGAAGGGGATCAAGGAAAAAGATCCGAATGCCAGCGTCATCATGTGTTCTGCAATGGGACAGCAGGCAATGGTTATCGAAGCGATTCAGTCCGGCGCGAAGGACTTTATCGTTAAGCCGTTCCAGGCGGAGCGTGTATTAGAGGCTGTGAAAAAAGTCATCGGCTGATCATGCTTCCGGTACTTTTAGTATCATCGGTTGAGAATTTTCTGCGCTTATTATTCGTGCTTTTTATCTTTGTCGCGGTACTCGTGATGACGCGATTCGCGACAAAGTGGATTGCCGGATACCAGAAGATGCAGATGACCGGCAGGAATTTAGAAGTTGTTGAGACGATGCGTCTTTCGACGAACAAATATCTTGCCATAATCCGTGCCGGGAGCGGTCGGTATTTTGTAATCGGCGTCGGCAAGGATGAGATTACGATGATCGGCGAGTTGTCGTCTGAAGAGTTCAATCAAATATCGCAGACGACGCCGCAAGGCTCGGACAGATCCGCACAGGACTTCGGTGCGGTTCTTGATATGTTCAAAAAGCATTTTGATAATAGTGGGCGTGACACATGAAGAAAGCGGCGAAAATTTATTGCGGTTTCAGTTTGCTTTTAGCAGGAATCGTTCTATCGCTCGCGCTTTTTTGCGTATCTGCTTCGACGGTGTACGCGACGGAATACGGCGCGACGGAAGATGCACCGAACGCGTCGAACGAGGTAACGGGAGAGCGGCAGGAGAGAACCGGTTTTCGGCTGGATTTTGACGGCGATACCGGCAGTCTGAACGCGACGGTAGAGATCTTGATCGTATTGACCGTGATCGCTTTGGCACCGTCGATCCTCATTATGCTGACCTCGTTTACGAGGTGCGTCGTGGTGCTTCACTTTATCCGAATCGCGGTCGGCACGCAGACTTCGCCGCCGAATCAGGTCATGATCGGGCTGGCGTTGTTTTTGACATTGTTCATTATGTGGCCGACGTTTACGACGATCAACGACGACGCGTTCCAGCCGCTTGACCGCGGGGAGATCACGCAGGAAGAGGCGCTTGATATCACGGAGGATGCGTTCCGGGAGTTCATGTACGGACAGACGCAGACGAAGGATTTGAACCTTTTTTGCGAAATCGCGGATATCACATATGATGACTATGACGATGTTCCGTTTCGGGTGATCGTTCCGAGTTTTATCTTAAGCGAACTGCGGACGGCGTTTATTATCGGATTTTTGATCTACATTCCGTTTATCGTCATCGACATGGTTGTCGCGTCGGTACTGATGGCGATGGGTATGATGATGCTGCCGCCGACGACGATCTCCATGCCGTTTAAGATTTTACTGTTTGTATTGGCGGACGGCTGGAATTTGGTGATCGGCTCTTTGGTGAAGACATTCTACTGATGTTTTTCGTACCGTGTTAGTATGATTTTTTGAAAAGAAAGAAGGGTTTCTTTTGACAGAAGCAGCGGTTTTGGATATCATGCGGGACGCAATGTATACGATTATTCTCTGCTCGGCGCCGATGCTTATTATATCGCTTGTCGTAGGACTTACGATCAGCGTCTTTCAGACAGTAACGTCGATTCAGGAGCAGACGCTTACATTTGTGCCGAAGATTATTTCGATTTTTTTGTCTTTGATCGTTTTCGGTTCGTTTATCATGAATACGATCATGGAATACATTACGTCGCTGTGGACGGATTTTTCAATTTATATCCGGTAGCGGCATATGATTGAGCAGAGTTTTTCGCTTGTTACATTTGAACTTTTTTTGCTTGTATTTGCGAGGATTGCCGCTTTTTTGTTTATCGCTCCGTTCTTTTCGATGGACGGTGCGCCGAACCGGACGAAGATCGGATTTGCGGCGATCATTTCGATTTTGGTGCTGTTTGCCTTTGAACCGGAAGAAGTATCTTACGGGACGGCGTTCGGATATGGGCTTATCGTCTTAAAGGAGACGGTTACCGGGCTGATCATCGGTTATGCGGCGAATATCTGTTCCTCGATCATTTTGTTTGCGGGCAATTTGATCGACATGGATATCGGGCTTTCGATGGCGACAGAGTTCGATCCGAACATGAATACGCAGGTGACGATCACCGGCAATATTTACAACTATTTTATGCTGATGTTTTTGGTAACGTCGGATATGTACCGGTACATCTTAGAAGCGGTGATCGATTCCTTTACCTTGATCCCGCTTGGCGGAGCGATTTTTCGGACGGATCGGCTTTTGGACGGATTCGTTATGTATTTTTCGGATTTGTTCGTTATCGCGTTCCGCATCATGCTGCCGATTTTTGCGGTGATTCTGATATTGAACTGCGTCCTCGGAATTATGGCAAAAGTTGCTCAGCAGCTTAATATGTTTTCGGTCGGTATGCAGATTAAAGTAATGGTGGGACTTTCCATCCTCTTCTTGTGCGTGTTCCTGTTCCCACAGGTATGCGCCATGATTTTTAACGAGATGCGCCGGATGATGCGCGTTATGACACAGGGGTTGTACTGATATGGAATTGTATGATCGTCCCTTGCTGCTGCCGTATGACTTGCAATGGTTCGGTGACGACAAAACCGAAGACCCTACTTCGAAAAAGATTTCCGACACCCGAAAAAAAGGCCAGGTCGGCAAAAGTCAGGAACTTGCGCACGGTATTGAACTTGTGGCGATGTTCATTATCCTGCGGGTGACGCTGGAGTTTTTGGGAACGCATTTCAGGGATATTTTTCAGTGGGTGTATTCCGCGCTGATCCCCGACATCATTACGACGTCGCGGAGCGGGATGAATGTCCATGATACGGATATCCTGATCCGCAGCATCCTGCTTCAGATGATGATCATTATGGCGCCGTTCTTCATTGTCGGATTTATCGTGGCGGCGCTGGCGACGGGCTTGCAGTTTTCGTTCCAGATCACATGGGAGCCGTTGAAGCCTAAGTTTGACAAATTCAATCCGATTAACGGATTTAAGCGGATTTTTTCGACGCAGGCGCTTTTTAACCTGCTGCTGTCGGTCGTCAAGATCGCAATGATCTCGATGATCGCCTATACATCGCTTATCGACCATGCGGGGGAGATTTTTCTCCTTTATGAACTGGACTTGAATCAGGCGCTTGCCCTGATCGGCGATTTGGCGTTGTCGACAGGGCTTCGCATCAGTCTGGTCTATATCATAATCGGTGTGGCGGACTTGATCTTCCAAAAGTACAAGTTCAAGAAAAGCATCAAGACGACGAAGCAGGAAGTCAAGGACGAATACAAGGACGCAGAAGGTGATCCGCAGATCAAAGGACAGATCAAGCAGCGGATGCGGGAGGCGTCCCAGCGGCGAATGATGCAGAACGTCCCCCAGGCGGATGTCGTCATTACGAACCCGGATCACTTCGCGGTTGCGTTAAAATATGACGCACAAGTTGCCTCGGCGCCGGTGCTCATCGCAAAAGGAGAGAACTATCTCGCGGAACGGATTAAGTCCGTCGCTCGCGAGAATGATATCCGCATATTTGAAAATAAGCCGCTTGCACGTACGATTTATTCGAGCGTGGATGTCGGCGACGTAATTCCGCCCGAACTGTATCAGGCGGTTGCCGAAATCCTTGCCGTTGTATTCTCGGAAAGGCATGCGGCGTAGTGCATAGAACGTCTAAGGAGTAGAAGGTTTGGAAGCAGTAGAACAGCGATTCGGAATCAAGCGCACCGACCTCGGGATTACCGCCTATATTCTGGCGGCTGTTGTGTTCTTCATTGTTCCGATTCCGTCGGCGATGCTCGACGTCATGCTGGCGCTTAATATTTCGGTTGCGTTGATCATCCTGATGAACACGATCTTCTGCAAAGAAGTTCTTGATATGTCGAATTTCCCGACGATTTTGCTGTTTACGACGATCTTTCGGATTTCGCTCAACGTTTCTTCGACGCGTCTTATTTTAACGACCGGCTCTCCGGGCAACGTCGTTGAGACGTTCGGACAGTTCGTCGGCGGCGGCGATATCATCATCGGCGCGATCATTTTCATCATTTTGGTAATCATTCAGTTCGTCGTGATCAATAAAGGTTCCGAACGTGTATCCGAAGTAACGGCGCGTTTTACATTGGACGCAATGCCCGGTAAGCAGATGGCGATCGACGCCGACTTGAATACCGGCGCGATCAATGACGAACAGGCAAAAGAACGCAGACAGAAACTGCAGGACGAGTCGAGTTTCTTCGGAAGCATGGACGGTGCTACGAAGTACGTAAAAGGAGATGCGACGGCGGGACTTATACTTACGGCGGTAAACCTCGCGGGCGGCATCATCATGGGCGTGACCCGCGGCGGAATGGGCGCGGTGGACGCGTTGAACCAGTACGGCATCCTTACCATCGGCGACGGTCTGTCCTCCCAGATTCCTTCTATGCTGATCTCCCTTTCGACAGGTATTCTTGTTACCAAAGGTTCCAAAGAAATGGATCTTTCGGGAACGCTGGTCCGTCAGTTGTTCGGCATTCCGAAAGTATTATATATTGTCGGCGGCGCATTGATTTTCCTAGGCACGGTGACGCCGTTGAATTTCTTCCTGTTCGCGGCGTTCGGTTCGGCATTCATTGTATCGGGTCGCACGATGCAGACGACGATAGGCAAGGAAGAGATCGCTTCCGAAGTCATGGAAGAAGAGGACGAAGCGGAGGAAATCCGCCGTCCGGAGAATGTGGTCTCCCTGCTTTCGGTTGACCCGATCGAGCTGGAGTTCGGCTACGGCATCATTCCTTTGGCGGATGTGAACCAGGGCGGCGACCTGCTTGACCGTGTCGTAATGATCCGTCGGCAGATTGCGCTCGAACTTGGTACGGTTGTTCCGATCATCCGTCTGCGCGACAACATCCAGTTGAACCCGTCGCAGTATATTATCAAGATCAAGGGCATACAGGTTGCCGAGGGCGAGATCATGTTCGACCACTATATGGCAATGAATCCGGGCTACGTCGAGGAAGAGATCGTCGGCATCCGAACGGAAGAGCCGTCCTTCCACCTTCCGGCGCTCTGGATTACCGAAGGACAGCGCGAACGTGCCGAGAGTTTGGGCTATACCGTTGTCGATCCGCCTTCGATCATTGCGACGCATCTGACCGAAGTCGTGCGGCAGCATATCGCGGAACTCTTGACGCGTCAGGATGTTCAGAACCTTGTCAACAACTTAAAAGAGACGAATCCGGTGCTTGTCGAGGAACTCACCCCCGCGATGCTCGGCTTGGGCGATATTCAGAAAGTATTGCAGAATTTGCTTTCCGAGGGCATTTCGATCCGCGATTTGCTTTCCATCTTCGAAATTTTGGCGGATCATGCGTCTACGACGCACGATACCGACGTATTGACCGAGTATGTCCGTACCGGATTAAAACGCGCCATTTCCGGACGTTATTTCGTGACCGGCGAAGGCATGAAGAATCAGGTCGTTACCGTAGATCCGAAGGTGGAGCAGGAGATCATGGCGTCGATCAAGCAGACGGAAGGCGGCGCGTATCTTACGCTTGATCCCGAGCGGATCAACAAGATTATGGAATCGACGCGGGAAGAGATTCGAAAACTCGAAGAACTCGGACGCAATCCGATCGTGGTCTGCTCGCCGATTGTGCGGATGTACTTCAAGAAGATTTCGGAAGACTTTTTCGCTGATCTGGTCGTTGTATCCTATAACGAGATCGAGCCGAATGTCGAGATCGAATCGATCGGAATGATTACGGCGTAGCCGCTTTTGGAAGGACGAATAAAAAGCGGCGACTGTTTATGATAATACCATGAAGATCAATACATACGAAGGGAAGACAGAAGAAGAGGCGATTGCAAAAGCAAAAGAAGAACTGGGCGGCGAACCTGTTATTTTGAATGTAAAAGAGGTTAGCGCCCCCGGTCTTTTTGGCTTTTTCAAAAAGCATACCTACCGGGTCACGGCGGCAATAGAAGACGATTCTTCGGAGCGGACGGTGCTTCCGCCGTCTGCAGGCGAGAAGCCCGCAACGGTAAAAAAAGAAGAGAACCACCGGTTTTCCGCGGTTGCGAATGAAGACACCCTTGCCTCCGCCCGCAGTCCGAAAAAAGAAGATCCGATCCTTAACGCCAAGGATGACCTGCGCAGCGCGTTCAAAGAAGTCGGCGAGGTCATTTCCCAGGCGCAGGTTTCACCGCTTCCCGCGGCAAGCACCTACGATAAGAATGCGACGATCATCAAATACAACGATCCGGTGCAGGTGACAGAATACCGCAGGGAAGGCGGCGTCAACCAGGCGACGGGCAGAATGCCGAATATGTCGCAAACTTCGAGGATGCCGGATTTGTCAGGAACCGGTCGTATGCCGAATCTGTCGGGAACCGGGCGCATGCCGAATCTGTCGGGAACCGGGCGCATGCCGAATCTTTCCGGGACGGGACGGCTTCCTGATGCTGCGGCAGTTGACCGTGTGCAGGATATTACGGTAGAGGAGAAGCGCCCTGCCGTCGGCACGCATTACGGTGTAATTAAAATGCTTTACAACACCCTGCTCGACAATGAAGTTGACGAGCGGTATGTCAACGATATTCTAAACGATATCGACAACGTCATGATGCCGCAGACGAATATCGAGACTTTGATGTCGAGCGTCTACCAGAAGATGGTGTTAAAACTCGGCAGACCCAAGCCCATCGTTATCGGCGCGAACCGCCCGAAGGTCGTCTTTTTCGTCGGACCGACCGGCGTCGGCAAGACGACGACGCTTGCGAAGATCGCGGCGCGTTTCAAATTGAATGAGGATAAGAATATCGCGTTTTTAACGGCGGACACCTACCGGATCAAGGCGGTGGACCAACTCCATGAATACGCGGATATCATGCTTAACAGCCCGTTTGAAGTGATAAAGTCGGACACGAACTTAAATGAGGTCATCCGCAAGTATCGCAATAATGACCTGATCCTTGTGGACACGTTTGGTTTTTCCCATCAGAATGAAGAGCAGAAATCCGCGATCCGCAGAATTTTGGAGCAGGTGGATGACAAATACGACACGTCGATCTATCTGGTGCTTTCGGCGACGACAAAGTATCAGGATCTGAAGGCGATCGTTGATTCATATAAGGAGTTTACGGATTTTGACCTGATTTTTACCAAACTCGACGAGACTACGACGTACGGCAATATCTATAATATCAGGCAGTACGCGGACAAGTCGTTATCCTATGTGGCGGACGGTCAGGATGTGGTGAAGAACCTTGCTGTTTTGGATACCCAGAACTTAGTCAAACAGTTGTTGGGAGGACAGTGATGGATCAGGCGGAACAGCTGCGCAACATCGTCAAACTGCGCAACCAGAACAACATCTTAAATGCCCGCGTGATTACGATCACCAGCGGAAAAGGCGGCGTCGGCAAGTCGAATATGGCGGTCAACCTGGCGGTGCAGTTTACGCGGCGGGGCAAGCGTGTGATCATATTCGATGCGGACTTCGGACTGGCGAATGTCGAAGTCATGTTCGGCACCCTGCCGAAATATAATTTAAGCGACGTGATCTACGGGAATATGTCGATCAGCGAGATCATCACCGAAGGCCCCGAGGGGATCGGGTTCATTTCGGGCGGTTCGGGAATCGTGGGCTTAAATGATCTGACCCACGACCAACTCGACGGGCTTGTCGATAAACTCTCCCAGTTGAATACGTTGGCGGACGTCCTTTTGATCGACACCGGAGCGGGCGTGTCGGAAAGCGTGATGGATTTTGTTCTGGCAAGTCCCGAAGTGCTTTTGGTATCGACGCCGGAGCCGAGTTCGCTGACGGATTCCTATTCGCTTATCAAGGCGCTGTATAAGAACCCGCGCTTCATGAAAGAAACGACGAATATTTACCTTGTTGCGAACCGGGTGACATCCGAAGAGGAAGCGAAAGCGGTGTATGAAAAATTAAGTTCGGTCGTTTCCCGTTTCCTTAACGGCAGCCTGTCGTATCTCGGAAATGTGCCGATGGACGCCTCGCTGGAACGGGCGGTGCGCAACCAGCAGATTATTTCGATTGTTTCACCGAATGCTCCGGCGGCAAGGGCGTTTTCGAATCTTACGGACAAACTCCTAAACCGCCCGACGGGAAGCGTCTCGGCAAGGTGGGGGATTACGCAGCTGTTCAATTCTTTTTTGCGGCGGGGTTAATGCACTATCATAACAGGAGATATGGGGATGAATAACGAAAATTTGCTTCCCGGAACGAAAGTTGATATCCGCGCGGTTCAGACGGTAAGCCGTGAGGGCTATTCCGCGGACGACGGGCATTATGTCTCAAGCATACATGACGTTCTGCCTGACGGCACGATTGAGATTACCATGCCGATGCGGGCGGGGCGTATGGTTTTGATCCCGATGGGGCTGCGTTATGAGATGGTTTTTACGACGGATGCCGGATTAAAGCGGGCGGACGTCGATATTTTAGGACGCATCCGCCGGAACAATTTTTATCTTTTACAGATCAAATTAACGACACAACTTGATAAATTTCAGCGACGGGAGTATTATCGACTTGACTGCATGATGGACTTGACCTACGTCGAACTCGACGCAAGGGCGGGGACATTGGAGAAAATGGCGGAGATTACGGGTCTTTTGAACGAAGACGAAGAGCACCCGCCGCGTTCCGGGCATGGAATGATCATGAATATCAGCGGCGGAGGGATGCGTTTTCTTACGAAGGACGACCTTTCGGGAATCGAATATCTGCTGCTGCATTTTACGATCGATCCCAAGGGAGCGGTGCACAATATCAATCTGATCGGACAGATTATCGGAGAGGCGGAACTGCCCGAGGGGGACAGCAGACATTCCTACCGTGTGAAGATCCTTTATAAAGATTCCCACTGTCAGGAACTGATCATTCGTTATATTTTTGAGACGGAACGCAAGATTCGCAAGAAGAAGATGGGGGTTTAGATGTATAATATTTTGGTGGCGGATAACTCTGCACTCATGCGAAAGTTGATGTGTGATATAATCAACTCCGTACAGAACTTTCAAGCCACAGATCCTTGTGTAGACGGAGAAATGGCATACAATCGCATAACGAAGGGTTCTTTTGATGCGGTGACGCTGAATCTCGAAATGCCGAAGCTGACCGGAGAAAATTTGCTCCAGCGCTTGAAAAGCGAGAAAGTGAAGACGCCTGTTATTGCGATCGGTTCGGTTGTTGGTGCGGATGACGCCCTGCAGGCGAGAGCGGTGGAACTTGGTGCGGTGGATTATTTATCCCGCCCGTTCCGATTGACGCCGGAGCAGCGGATGGCATTCACGAATCGTTTGGTGCACGCGTTACATTTTGCGGTAAAGGACAAGGCAGTGAGCAAACCGGCATATCTATCGGGTGACGCGGTCAAAGCAGCGCCGCCACCGGTAGCAAGGCGGGCGACCCCGCCGAAGACATTGGCAGACAGATCCCTTTCCTCCCATGCGGGCGGCGGAGCGCAGTCGATTAAACTTGCGCCTCCTTCGAATTATCACGGGAAGTATTCGCTTGTCGCGATCGCCAGTTCAACCGGAGGACCGCAGGCGCTTCATACCTTGCTGCCGATGTTCCCTAAGAACATCGGGGTACCGATGGTGATTGTTCAGCATATGCCCAAGGGGTTTACCGCTTCTTTGGCGGAGCGCATCAACGCGCAGTCGAATCTGACGGTTAAGGAAGCCGAGGAAGGAGAAGTGCTAAAGCCCAACACGGTGTATATCGCGCCGGGCGGCAGACACTTACAGATCGTCGACAACGCGCAGGGGAAGATGTGCTGCAAGGTGTTCGACGATCCGCCGGTCAACAATTTGCGGCCGTGTGCGGACGTGATGTACGAATCCCTTAAGAAGGTCAGTGCCGACCATATCATCTG
>CAJOQZ010000097.1 GCA_905236585.1 uncultured Lachnospiraceae bacterium | reverse complement strand
TTCAATGGCGCAAGCCTTGATGCCTCGTGTATCTGTTCAGTCTGCTGAACAGATACGATTTTTGTTGCATTTGCAGGCAGACTATTATATTATTATATTAGGAGAAGGTATTTGTTCAGGTATTTGAACAGTTAGACGATAACTATATTAGAAAAGCAAAATCTTTTTTTAGAGAGGAAGTGTTTTCACCCATACGAAAGAGGTGGGCGTATGAAATTTACAAGGATCAATGAAAATGCTATCCGCTGTGTGATTTCCCATGAGGAGATGGATGCACAGGGAATTAACTTAGAAGAATTGATGGGCGACCGCACGAAGGCGGAAGAGTTTCTGCGGTATATTTTGCAGCAGGCGAGATACGAACTGAATTTCGTTACGACGGGCGACGCTTTGAATGTCCAGTTGTCCGTATCGCAGGAGGGCGACGTGTCCATGATGATCAGCGACGATCAGAACATGGCGATTCACGCGATGCTGATGGCGTTCAAGGAGAAGTTAAAAGAATTTCAGGATGCGCTTGATTCGAGCAAGATGAGCCGTGCGCAGCTGCAGGACGTGCTGACGCGTGAGATTCAGAAGAGCACGCAGGAGATTTTATCGCAGGCGGAGGATACCGATCCGCTTGAGATGAATGTCTGGGCGGAGGTCGAAGATCTCGACAGCTGCATCCGCATGGCGAATGTCCTTTCGTATCTTGGAGATATTCCGTCGAGCCTGTACCGGCTGGGGGATATGTATTACATGCAGATGTCGCTGGTGCAGACCAAGCGGCAGATGGCGCACAACGTATTTGCCATTGCGGAGTATTCGCAGAATATGTTTGCCGACGGCGTAGGGACGGGGCACATTATTGAACACGGCAAATGCATTTTGAAGGAGCATGCGCTTAGCGAACTGGCGAAGTTGGCATAGATTTTTTTATAGCGCGGTTGTTATATTTCCATAAGCAATGAGGAAGGTGGACATATTTGTATGGACATTTTCCTCATTTTTTATAAAAACAGATTTTTACCGGATTTTCGAGGTCCGCTGCATGATGCAGCGGACTTTTTTCGTAGCGTGCCGACCTTTTTTGTGCAGTTTTCACAAAAATGAATTTCAGGTATTGCATTTTGTTATCATATATGATAATATACGGTTTGTGTGAAGGAAATCGGAGGCTTCGAAGATTTCCAAAGTTTCAAAAGGTGTGTGTGATGAAAAAAAGATATGCGGACGGCGTAGTGCCGGAATCGTCGCTTTCGGCGCGTGCCGAGATTGCAATGCAGCTTAAGGACGCAAGGAAGAGCGCGAATATGACGCAGCAGACTCTTGCGGAAGCATGTGGGACGAAGAAGTCCAATATTTCAAGAATGGAGAGCGGAAGATATAATCCGAGTTTGGATTTTTTGGTAAAAGTAGCCGGCTCGATGGGCAGACAGATATCGATCAAGGTCGAGTGAAGGCTTATGCTTATTCTTTGACAATCAACTTTTGTTTTGGTGTGAGCGTGCCTCGGAACCTCCTTCATCCGAGGCAACCGCTGTATAGTTTTCTCCTTTGGGACAAGAGGCTTTTGACATAGTCAAGGGTCTCTTTTTCCGTGCGGAGATATAGGAGTGGCGATTTGACAAAAATCCACTACGTGCTATAATAGAAAAAAAGGTGCTATCGGCTGATAGACGGTTAACCCATATTGAATGTTATGTCAAAAATGACCGCATTCCGGGCAAGGGGCGGTCATTTCTGCTTTTTATTGATATCCTTGCCGATGGCGTATCCCACGGCAAAGCACGTAGCGCAGAGGCTTAAAACGGCTATAAATCCGAGAATGATATCCATTGGTTTGGCCCTCCTTTCATAAATCTCCCGCTTCATTGGCGGGGTATCTGATCGGAGGGTAGCAGTCCCTCCGGAGAGGGTTAACCGCCTACCGTTTTATCTGTCGGTAGCACCGTAGAAAGTATAACATAGAAGTACATGACCTGCATAGATCAATTATTTTTTCTATGACAGGAAGGTCCAAGGAAACCAGTGAGCCAAAAGATTTTTCTCGCAAAGGACGTTGCCCTCGTCCGTGAGAGAAAAATCTTTGGCGAACGATATAACTCCTCTAATGATGCCCCCTATTCATAAATCATTTCAATCTGATTTAACGCATCCCCCACGCTTTTCGCCAGCCGGTCGGCGGAGTCCTTGAGCGCTGCCGGTGCACTCGGAAACGTGAAGCCGACATCCGCGCTCATCACAAGCGGCTCGTCATTCATGGAATCCCCCATCCCGGCGATTGCGTCCAGCCCGAAATGCTCTTTGATGAACAGCGCGCCCTTTCCTTTGGAGCATCCCGCCGCTACCACGTCGATGTCCTTTTTGTTCTGATAGGCGGCGACGTCGCTGCCGTATGTTTCGTTGATCCTGGAAGCCAGTGCGGCGGCGCCTTCTTCTGTCGGAAGGTGGAAACTGAACGCATATAACTTCCGCCCCCGAATCTCGTCAAACGATTGAATCCGCGGCTCCGGTCGCATCCCGGACTTCCCATACAGATAAAAATCCCCATCCACCTGAAGCGAGTGCCGGTACGCCTCTTTTCCGAAAGAGAAGATATCCTTTGCAATGTCGTGCGGCACAGTTTTTTCAAAAAGAATCCCGCCGTCCCCGTCTAAGATATGGGCGCCGGTGCTGGCGATGTAGAAGTCAATCCGAAGCCGGTTGATTACCGGATCGCGGAAAAAACCATGATACGGGCGACCTGTACACAATCCGAACAGACCGCCTTTGTCCTGGAATGCGCGGATCGCCTTTTCATCTTTTTTTGAAATGCCCCGGCGGATAATGCCGTGCATATAGAGGGTATTGTCATAGTCACTGGCGAATGCTATTTTTTTCATAATATTATCCTAACTGGTACTGTGATTTTTCTTGCGCACAAGAGCGCATCAGTATTATAATTGTCAGATAGATGTCCGTCAAGTTATGCGGCGAAGATAACCACGGAAATCAACTTTTGTGTTGAGAACAAACAATCTTCGTGTGAGGTTAAGGCATGCTTGCCGTCGAACACGGGGATTTGTTTGTTCCCAAGGCAAGATTGGATGAAAATTGATTTCCGTGCGAAGATAACAATTTCAAAAAAGGAGAAAAAACCATGAGCAAGATCATATTTTTAGATGTGGACGGAACATTGATCGATTACGATGCAAAACTGCCGCCGACGGCGCGGACGGCGGTGGATAAGGCGCGTGCGGCGGGGAATAAGGTGTATATCTGCACCGGCTGTTCGAAGGCGGAGATCATGCAGCGGGAACTGCCGGACTTGGACGGAATGATCGGCGCCAACGGCGGCTATGTCGAGGATGGCGGCGAGGTCGTGATGCATCAGAGCCTTACAAAAGAAGAATGCACCCATATCGTAGACTGGTGCAACGAAAGGCATCTGGGCTTTTATCTGGAAAGCAACAGCGGGATGTATTACAATTCTTATTTTGCCGAGCAGGCGCCGGATGCGTTTATGAAATATTCCATGGGGAAAGGCGCGGATGAGAAAGCGGCAAAAGAAGGGGCGTACGGCTTTGTAAACAGCATGATCCGGACGGATGACCTCTACCGGGACGACGTGAACAAGATTTCATTCATCCTTTCCTCCTATCAGGATCATCTGGATTCGAAAAAGGAGTTCCCCGAACTGGAGGCAAATACATGGGGCGGCAAGGGCGAAATGGCTCTCTTCGGCGACCTGGGACCGGCGGGCATTACGAAAAAGCACGCGATTGAAGTCCTGCTTGCACACTTGCATGCGGATCAAAAAGATACGATTTCCTTCGGCGACGCGAAGATCGACCTGTCGATGTTCGAACTGTGCGCCAATAATGTCGCCATGGGAAACGGCGGCGACGAGATCAAGGCGGCGGCGGACTACATCACGGACGACGTGAACGAAGACGGATTATACAACGCGTTTGCGCACCTTGAACTGTTTTGATGCCTTTTTTAGTTTCGGAGTAGGGTACAACTCTCCAACATTTTTCATAAGAGAAGGGGGCGTTTTTTCACAAATCATGTGCAAAATGGCGAAATTGCATAAAGTGTTGGAAAAACCTTCCGCGGTGTGGTAAAGTTATGGTCTGTAAAAAGACATGGCAGGAAAGGACGCGGCATGGAACTTTTGCAGCAAAAGATTATCGATGAAGGCGTAGTCTACCCGGGGAAGGTGTTAAAGGTCGGCAGTTTCCTGAATCATCAGATCGACGTCCCTTTTATGAGTACGCTGGCACAGGAGTTTTACCGGCTTTATCAAGGGGAGACGGTCACAAAGATACTGACCGTTGAGACCAGCGGAATCGCGGTTGCCTATCCGGTGGCGGAGCGTTTCGGCGTGCCGCTTCTCTTCGGGAAGAAAAGCAAAAGCGCCAACCTCGCGGACAACTGTTACCGGGCGAGCGTGGTGTCCTATACCCATGGCAATACCTACGAAGTCATCATCGAAAAGCAGTTCTTGAAGGAGTCTGACAGGGTGCTTTTGATCGATGATTTTCTGGCGAACGGCTGCGCGTTGGAAGGGCTGATCGCTCTCTGTGAACAGGCGGGGGCGAAGATCGTCGGAGCCGGTATCGTTATTGAAAAAGCGTTCCAGGAGGGCGGCGGCAAGATACGCGGACGAGGAATCCGTGTGGAATCGCTGGCGCGGATTGCGGATATGGATGAAAAAGAAGGAATTTCTTTTTTATAGCCTGAAAGGAGGAAACAATGAAATTATTTAAGAAGGCTGCAGCACTGGGACTTTCCCTGATTTTATGCGCCGGAGCGCTTGTCGGATGCGGCGCGGGAAGCACCGGAGCCGGGACAGGCGGCACGACGGACGCCGCGGATAGCGGAAACATCGTAGCGGGACTTATTTGTCTGCACGACGAAAATTCCACCTATGACTTAAACTTTATCAATGCGTTCCGTGATGCGTGCGAAGCGCGAGGCTTGGTAGAGGGCGAGACATATTTTATTTCCACCGGCATTCCGGAAGGACAGGAGTGCTATGAGGAGGCCTTGAATATGGTGGACCGGGGCTGCAATTTCGTATTTGCGGACAGTTTCGGACACGAGGATTACATGATTCAGGCAGCGAAGGAGTACCCGGATGTGCAGTTCTGCCACGCGACGGGCACCAAGGCGCACACCGAGGAACTTGACAATTACCACAACGCGTTCGCATCCATCTATATGGGACGTTACCTTGCCGGTGTAGCGGCGGGCATGAAGCTGAATGAGATGATCGACGCCGGCGAATTTAGCGCGGACGAGGCGAAAATGGGTTATGTCGGTGCGTTTACCTATGCGGAAGTAATCTCCGGCTATACCAGTTTCTTCCTCGGAGCGAAAAGCGTATGCCCGACGGTAACCATGGACGTAACGTTTACCGGGTCTTGGTATGACGAGACAAAAGAGAAGGAAGGGGCGCAGGCTCTGATCGCGGGCGGCTGCAAACTGATAAGCCAGCACGCGGACTCCATGGGGGCGCCGACGGCTTGTGAAAACGCGGGCGTACCGGATGTATCTTACAATGGCTCTACCATAGACGCTTGCCCGAATACGTTCATCGTATCTTCCCGGATCAACTGGGAGCCGTATTACACCTATGTGATGGACTGCATCGAAAGCGGCAGCGCCATTGATACGGACTGGACCGGCACGATCGATACGGGTTCGGTTCTCTTAACGGACTTCAATGATGCGGCAGCGGCAGAGGGAACGACGGAGGAAGTAGAAAAAGTCAAGGCGGCGCTTCTTGACGGCTCTGTTAAGGTGTTTGATACTTCTACGTTTACCGTAGAGGGCAAGACGCTGGAATCCTATATGGCGGACGTGGATACGGATGCGGCATATGAGGGCGATACCGAAGTCATCGCGGACGGCGAATTTAAGGAATCCGAATACCGTTCGGCGCCGTATTTCGACCTGCAGATCGACGGCATCAATCTGTTGGATACGGCATTTTAAGATCAGCATACTTACGGCGTGGGATGATCCCGCGCCGTTTTTTGTCTTTTTAAGAAAGGAATAATAAGTGAACGAAAAAACGCCGGTGCTTAAACTCGCACACATTACCAAACGGTTCGGGGATGTCGTGGCAAACGGAGATATCAGCCTTGATGTATATCAGGGGGAGATTTTGGCGCTTCTTGGGGAGAACGGTTCCGGGAAAACGACGCTGATGAATATTTTATCCGGGATCTACTACCCGGACGAAGGTCAGATTTTTTCAAAGGGAAAGCAGGTGGAAATCGCTTCCCCGAAGGATGCGTA
>CAJOQZ010000096.1 GCA_905236585.1 uncultured Lachnospiraceae bacterium | reverse complement strand
GGCGGAAAGTTTCATCGTGACGGATATCCGCTGGTTGTCAACGACAAACACCTTTCCGTCGAAATCATCTTCCTCCGCCAAAGAGACCGCTGTCGCGCAAGACGCGGACAGCCCCGAAGACAACGGAATATACACCACCTCGTCATAGTCCGCAAGCAGTTCGCTCCACTTGTCCATGACATCCCCGACGATCGGCATGGACGTCTTGATGTCCGAACCGCCGGTCTGGTATTTGTAAAAATCCTCTACGCTTAAATCCACTCCCTCATAACAGAGTCGCTCGTCGATATAAAACGGGGTCGGCAGGACATAGACGCCGTGCTGCTTCGCCTCCTGTGCGGTAATTCCGCTGTTCGTATCCGTCAAAACGGCTACTTTACTCATCCTTTTTTTCCTTCTTTTTTAGTATTCTCTCCGCTGCTTCTTCTACAGGGATGTGTGCCACCTAACACTATAACAAACTTATAATTTCCTTGCAACCGCCTTTTTGTACTCGTGCAGACCGTACATCATCGTCCCAAGATACGCGTATTCGCTGATATCCCGTACATGGATCAGTTCCGGTATCCGCTCCGGCTCGACAAATTCTGCAATACGTTCGCGCATCTGCTTCATGTCCGGTGTCAGGTCGCTGCGCACTAAAATGACTTCCGGGTCAAAGATGCATATATTTGCCACGAGATAATTGCGGATTGCCTCGGCAATCATCTCAGGAGGGCGAAATACATGCGCATCGATGTCCTCGTTCTTGTCCGGCATCGTAAGCCGGAACATGCCGTTGAGTTCGCCGCTCATCTGAAGCCCGCCGCTTACCACATGGCCGCGTGTCACCATGCCTTCTCCCCCCAAAAGGGAGCCGCGGGGCTGTGAATGGTAGGTGATGCTGTTATACTTATCTTGCCCGATATAGTAGCCGAATGCCACCGCATTCGTATTGTTAAGGATGAAAAACGGCAGGTGATATTTCTCTTCGAGTTCTTCTGCAAACCTGTCGTATTTGATGCGTTCGAACCGCACCTCTCCATCTTTTGTAGCGTCGACCCGGTAGGTTCCATCCTTCGTCACCATAACGCCCGGCATGGAGATCGCCACCATGTCCGGCTTAATGCTGTTTTTGCAGCGGCATAACTGGACGTCCAAGATATCATAGATGTCCTGCAGTTTATTTAGCGCTTTCCGTACCGTACCTTCCGTTCCGTCAACCGGCTCGCCTTTGTCATACATCCGGTAGCGGTATATCGTTTTGTCAAGGTCGTGCGTCACCGTAATGACGAAGATCTTCGACGTGTTTTCGATATCGCGCATGACCTTCGCGATCTTCGCCTTTTTCTTCTCAATCTTCGTCTCTTTTAATTCTTTTTGCACAAACTCCAGCACGCCGCCGGTATCATATGTCGCAAACAGCGCCGGCGGAATGTTAAGGACGAGCCTGTCCGGCAGAACTTCCCTTATCTTATCATACTCATAGGCGATCTGCGGTGCCAAAAGGATCACGTCATAGTCGAACGCTTTTTCGTAGAGAATCGGGTACGGTGTCGCCGCGATATCGTAATCCAGGGATAAGGTCTTCGCCCCTTCGGAAAGTTTCCCCGCAAAAAAACTCGTCGTCATCGCGCTCGTACAGGTAAGGAGGATGCGCAAAGATTTTCGGTCGGCTTCCTTTTTCAAGACGCCGATCATCTCCTCGTACAGACTCTTCGCATAGTCAAGGCTCTTCAATTCAAAATGCAAAAAGAAGACCCCCTCGTCGTCCTTTTTCCGACTTAAGCGCAGTTCCACGACTTCCATCTCAATATGATGAATATTGATCTCGCCGTAGACGTTTTCCGCATCCAGACGGATATGGTCGTCGTCCTTGCGCGTCAAAGTATAGGCATCATCCGTCTGCGCCATCACCCAGTCCATATATTCGCTTGTCATACTCATACAAAAAGTCTCCATTAACCAAAATATGCCGCCTCAATCACATGGCGTGACGAAAGCGGCATGCGTTTTTGCTCACCTGTTGCCGCAAAAAAAGCGACGGATTTAATAATTCGCTTCGTGTACCTCGAAGAAACTCTGCGGATGCGCACATACCGGGCACGCCCCCGGTGCCTTCGTCCCGGTCACGATATGACCGCAGTTGCGGCACTCCCATACCTTAACTTCGCTCTTCTCAAATACCGCCTGCGCTTCGACATTCGAAAGCAATGCGCGGTAACGCTCCTCGTGATGCTTTTCGATCTCCGCAACCATACGGAACTTTGCCGCCAATGCCTTAAACCCTTCTTCCTCGGCGGTCTTCGCAAAGCCTTCGTACATATCCGTCCATTCGTAGTTCTCGCCGTCCGCGGCTTCCTTCAGATTCGCCGCCGTATCGCCAATTCCGTCAAGTTCCTTGAACCATAACTTTGCATGCTCTTTTTCATTCTCCGCCGTCTTCAAAAACAATGCCGCGATCTGCTCGTAGCCTTCCTTCTTCGCTACCGACGCGAAATACGTGTATTTGTTACGCGCCTGCGACTCCCCCGCAAATGCCGCCTGCAGATTCTTCTCGGTCTTTGTGCCTTCGTACTTGTTCGCCATGATGATTTCCTCCTTTACTTGTTGAGCAGTTCCTTAACTTTTTTCTTCGCTTCTTCCAGATCCTTTGCTTCTTCAAGAATATTTAAGATCTTCCGGGTCTGG
>CAJOQZ010000095.1 GCA_905236585.1 uncultured Lachnospiraceae bacterium | reverse complement strand
TTCTTGTCGGCGGCATTGCGGTTATAGCGGGGCTGGTATTTGCCCTCTATGGGAGACGGCGGGGCATCTACCGGATCGCGGTATTTTTGATCCTGCTTTTCATCCTCGTGGCGGGTTCGTTTTTGTCGCTTACGTTTGTGGAGACGAATCTGAAAAAGGAGCAGTTCCTTCGTTATGAGAGTTATGCGCTCCGTAATTTTGCGCTGTATCAGATTCCTTCGATTACGGACGAGAGTTTTTATCAGTCGGATGATTACCGGCTGCTGTTAAGCGATATGGAGGCGCTGATCGAGGACGGAGAGAACAGCGGCAGCGGTCAGGTTGTGCTTGACGTTTGCGTTGTTGACGCCGCAAGCGGCGAGATCGTTGCCGATGCCGGGAACGATGAGAGGCGCAGCCTTGATTTCGTGTATGGCGCGGACGCGTTTGCCGCCGTAAAGGACAATGCAAGGAAGAGCCTTTCTCTTCCGCACACGGGATGGAAGATGACGGCGATCGTGCAGCCGGTGTCCGGTTCGCCGGATTATCGTGCGGTCGGCATCTTCGGAAATGCCGGGGTCATAGACGTAATTACCGGCACCGGTCAGGCAAGAACGTGGACGCTGGCATTGATCTATGTCATTTTAAGCATTGCGGGAACGGTGTTCCTGCTGCTGGAAAGCCGCGATTTGGAACGTCTGACGGAGGCGCTTGCCTCGGTGGCGGCAGGGAATCTTGAATATGAAAAGCCTGCCCGGGTGTTTGGCTGGGATATGAACCTCATGTGGAATTCCATCCATGAGATTGTTAGGAATATCCGTGAGGTCAACCGCATCAAATTCCTGACCTATCAAGCGTATTTCCGCTTTGCCCCGAGGGGGATTGAGCGGTTGTTGAACAAAAAGTCAATTATTGATGTAAAAAGCGGTGATTCGATCCGTTTCTCCGGTACGATCGCTTTCCTTTCCACGGTAGGGCAGAGGGGCGACGGCAGGGAGGAGATGGACCGCCGCAACCGCTACCTGCAGTTGGTGCAGACGCATTGTGCGCAGGAGGATGGCATTTACGTTTCCGGCGATTCGGATCTTTCGGTCATGCGGATTTTGTTTTTGGAAGAGAACAGCCACAGCATCCGTTTCGGGACGGAATTGCTTACGGATATGAACAATGCCGGGGTATTTCCGCCCGGCGTGAATACGACGGTGCTGCTGCACCACGCCCCCTTTGTGTACGGCGTTGCCGGAAGCGAGGAGCAGGCGTCGACATTCCTCATCGGAAAGGAAGCGGAGGAGTTGGCGGAGTACGTGGACTGGCTGCGTACCCTCGGACTCCATGTGATCCTGACGGAGCCGGTGAAAAACCGGGAGCAGGTGGCGGCGCTTCGTTATATCGGCTTCATTTTACTCGGCGCCGAAAAAGAGCGGCTGAACATCTATGAAGCGCTGGACGCGGAGGATTTTGAAACGCGCCAGGGCAAAAAGCGGTTCGCGCGGGAATTTGCCGATGCGATGAAGTTGTTCTACGCTAAGGACTTTTACATGGCGCGGAACGCGTTTGCGGCAATATTGCAGGAAGTGCCGAAAGACATGGTGGCGAAGTGGTACCTGTTTGAATGCGAGCGGCTTTTGAACAAAGCGGATAATTCCGGATTTGCAGGGGAACTGCACGGGTAAGAGGCTATGAATATACGCGAAATCATCATCAATGCGTTACGAAATCGAATACTGCCGATCGTTACGCGTGTCCAACTGATATTAAGCCCGACCTACTTACGGGGACGCGTCGGCGAACTGTTTCGAACCTTTTTACAAAAGGTCTTAAACGTCCGTCCGCGGGACAAGGACGATTACTATCCGATTGCGCGGTGGCTTGTTTCCAAGCGGCTGGCGTATGCTATCGTGATCTTTATCGGCGTGGGCTGTATCGCGTATATCATCACGTCGAAGAATTCGCTCTTTCCCGGTCGTGATGACAACCATATCAAGACCTACAATTACAACAGCGTTCTCTTGAAGTTTGCCAAAGGACAGGTGCGGATTCTCGGGAAATCAGGCTACCTTGCTTTTGAAGGGGAAGTGTCGGAAGCGGCGTGCAACGGCGACGGAAAGTTGATGAATCCGGCGGGCGTCGTGGTCTATCAGGGCGGCTTCGATACGAGCATGTATGAAGGTTCGGGCAAGCAGTATTATGAAGACGGCACGATGCAGTACAACGGCAATTTTCACCAGAATCTCTACGAAGGAGAGGGAAAACTCTACCGTCCGAACGGGATATTGGAATATGAAGGCTCCTTTTCCCTGAACATGAAGGAAGGCTACGGAACGCTTTATGACAGTTCCGGGGAGGCGGTTTTTGCCGGGGAGTTTTCCGGGGACGAGGTGTTGTATTCCGCGCTTTTGGGCAAGACGTCTGAGGAGATGGCGGCGGCATACAGCGGCAAGCGTAAACTCTATGTGGCGGATGCAGAACGGGTGCGCGTATGTGAAGATATCGGAGTAATGACGGAGGAGATTTTCGACGACAACTCCATCGACTCCGACGCGACTGTGGCGGCGGTTTACGTGCTGTCGGATTCCATCCGCTTCGGCGGCAAACGCTATGAGGCGTTTGCGGAATTGAGGGAGCTGCTTGGAGAGGAGACCTACATCGGCGAATCTTATGCGACGCTGCCGGAGATTGTGGCGATCAACCGCCTGAATGAAGCGTCGGATACGGACGTAATCGCCGGTCCCGCGACAATCACGGAAACCGACCTTTTTACCGAGTTTACGCAGGTGGATGGGTATCAGGAGGATTACGCGGTATGGCTTCACTCCTATGAGAAGGACGGGCTGGTATATAATTTCGTTTCTTCCCGGGAGGATGAGGAGTTTACGTTTTATTATATCTTAAGCAACGATCTTTCCGAAGAAAAGTGATCCGGACGATTATCCTTTTCTTCCGCAGATGCGTATAAAGAAATGTAAGAAATTATCCGCAGCCATAAGGAAGACGCTGTGGGCATACGGTTTGGATGATTCGGCTGTAATTTGGCAAGGAAAGCAGTTAGGCGGTTATGAGAAGAAAGAAATCTCAACTGAATAAAGCGGGGCGTGCGGCGTGTCTCAAGCGGCTTTTGGCGTGCGTGCTTGTAGCGGCTCTGCTTGCGGGGACTGTCCCGTTTTCCGAAGTTGCAACGAGAATCAACAACGACGGGGCGATCATGGATGCGCTGTTTGACGGCGTGCCGACGGAGGTTCTTGCAAAAAAAGATCCGTTGTTCAAACTTTCCCAGGCAAAGACCATCGCTGTTTCGAAAAGCGACGTCTTGGAATCCCTTGACATTCAGGTTGAATCCAAGTCGGCGGCAATGCAGTCCTCGGTCAAGTCCTTGCGGGAGAAAGAGCGGAACATGGCGACGATCCGTTGGAGCCCGCTTTTGAACATCAAGTTTCCGACGAAGCCCAACGAGGAAGAGGCATTTACCTTCCAGTTCAAACCGACGCAGCTGCAATACCAGATCAATATCATTAAGCATCGGGAGACGGAGGAAAAACTAAAAGTATATGAGGATGTTTCCAACACCTACATTAAGATCATTACGGCGGAGCAGGCGTTGAAATACGACAGCGACGCGCTGACGAAACTGACCGCAACGGTTGAAAGGCTGAAAGCGCAGCAGATCGAAGGCGCCGTTACGCAGGAGAAAGTCGATAAGGCGCAGGAGAAATTAGACGACACCGAGGTTAAGGTGGCAAATGACAAGACCCAGTTTGAGCGGGGCAAGGAGAAACTATCCGAAAAGGTCGGCTTTGACGTGACGACCGGCTACCGTTTTGAGGATGCTTTTGTTACTGCGGATCTAAGCCGCGACTTTATTCCGCTTTTACAGGCAAAAGGCATCGAGAAAGATCAGGGCGTGTACGAGGCGAGCGTCGCCGAGCAGGAAGCGCTTCTTGCCCTGCGTGTGAACTACTCGCTGATGTCGAATCAGTACGGCGGCTACATGTCTTTGATCAACACTTACGTCGACCAGGCGCTTGCCGGGGAGAAGATTTCAAAAAAGGCATTTAAGAAGGACTACGACGAGTTTCTAAAGAAGATTGACGAAAAATGGCAGGGGCATTACAAGTTCCTGTTTATCAAGATACCGAAGGAATGGCTGAAGGGCGACCTCGACGGCATCCGCTATGTGGAGGACGACCCGTATGTGCTTTATACGGCGGCTCTTGATTATGAGAGCGCCAGAAAAGAACTTGAAAATACGAAAAAAGAACTTCGCTCCGCCATTGCCGACTACTATGACAATTACGCGGAAGCGAGGAAATCCTATATTAACTTAAATAAGCAGGTCATTAAGGCGAACCGCAATTTTTCGGCGAATCAGGCGAAGAATCTTCTCGGAGAATATTCTGACGACGAACTGCAGTCCGACGAACAGGACTTGGAAAGCATGCGTTCGGAGTTAAATTCCGCGCTTTCGACCTACAGTTCGACGCTCTATGAATACGATAAGATGACCTGCGGGGCGGTATCCCAGTATCTGAAAGGCTCCGCTGCCGGCGACGACAGGGAGGAGGGCTTAAGTTCCATCATCCAGACGGGCGTGACCTATACGATCCGCGCCATTGTACAGACGGAGGAGTTTCTTTTAACCTTGAACGTGCCGGATGATTTCGAGGCAAAGACGGGCATGCACATTACCGATTTTGCTCTGTACTCCGACGGCAGACAGATCGGCGAGAGGGTTTCGGTCGGCGAGGCGATCCGCCATCTTGCACTTACGATGGAAGACGTGGGAAAGGTTACGGTGCGCATCTATGACGGGAGCACCTTCCTCGATGAATGCGAGATCGATCCGACGGTTTATATTGGGGACTTAAAGATTACGACCGGCTATGAAGAAGACGGATTAAAGCATGTGATCGGGACGTATTCCGTGGCGGACAACCTCTCAACAGATACGGTTGAGATTACGCTGAAGTTCTCCCAGGACAAGGTGAACGAAGAGTATGAATCCGGCAAGGATGCAGCGTATTACAATATCGCCACGGCGGGCGGCAGTTTCCTTCGGTCAGAGGATAAGATAGAAGTGGGAGAACTGTTTTCCTATATGTCCTTTATCCGGGGCGACATCGGCGACCTTGTGGTGCATCTGTATGATGAAAATAAGGAGGAGATCGGTACCGCCGTCTTTAACGAGGCGACAAGGCAGTTGATTCATGATGTAACTGATGATGAAGCCGCCGAGATCGAGGAGGCGAAGCAGCAGCAGGCCGAGCAGGAGGCAATTGACGCGGAGGAAGCGGAGCGCAAGCGCAAGGAGGCAGAGCGCCGCGAAAAGGCGGAGGCTGTATTAGAAGCGTTTGGATTTGAGAAGTCCGAGGAAAATATTACTTACGTGATCGCACATCTGCGGGAACTGCAATACGCTGCGGACTTGCAGACATCCATCCGCGTACTCGAAGAGAAGTATAACGAAACGAAGGCAAAACTTGACAGCGACGCGGCTAAGGACCTTATGCCGGGAGAGATTACGGCGTTAGAAAAGCAGATGGATATTCAGGCGACAACCCGCCAAAAGCAGCAGGAGTCCCTGGAAGCAGTTCCTTCGCTTACGGAATTAAAACAGATGAACGGACAATAAAAATATTACGGGCGCATTATCCCGCAGGGGAGATGCTGCGTATCAATATGGTAAGAAGCGATAGTTTTGACGGGATAGTATTGGGAACGACAGCGCAACATGATTAGAAGACATAAAAAGCACAACTGCATACGGATTACGGCGGCGGTGCTTCTTGTCGCCATGCTGGTGAGCCTGATTCCGCCCATGCTGTCGGTGCACGCGGCGGATACGATGGGGACGATCCTTGCGAACTTGGTTCGTATGAACCTGCAGGAGATTGAAGGCTCGGACGGAAAAAAGATTCAGAGTCTGACCCAGGAAAGAATCGAAGGCTTCTTCAGGGATGCGCACAAGGCAGATGCGGAGTGGTCCACGACCTCTATTGTTGCCACGATCCAGGCGGCAGCGAACGCGACGGGGACAAACTGGAATATTGCAAACGGTAAAGATTTTACGAACCAGGTTATGAACACCAATTACAGCATGGGCGACCTGGTGGTATCGTATTACCGGTCGACGCTTGCGGAGGCGGCGGCGCTCTCGGATGCGCGTATCATCGAGATTTATAATAGTTTAGCGGAATCCGGCGACCCTTTCATTGAACTCGATGTCATGAAAGACCAGATCATAGCGGAAGGCAAGGCGGCGGCGGGCGCATATGCGGATCAGGATTTCTCGGGCGTGATCAGTTATGATGGAATGGTGACTTACATGCAGTACACCATCGGACAGGGGCAGATTATCCCCACCGGAACCCTGTTCATCGGCACGTTCCTGATCGACGCAAGCGTGTTAAACGACATTTTCTACACCTACGCGGTGCAGTCCATCACGAGCAAGGCGCAGAACGTGCGGCTCTATAAGTCGGAACTCGACGGCGGACGGTGGAAGGATATCGACAGCGCGGCAGGACTGTATGACATCATGCCGACGGCGGAGACGGTGCCGGACACGGAGTTGATGAATTACTACATCTCCTGCGTCATCGGACCGGACGGCATCCCGCGAAGCCCGGAGGACGGGAGTGAGATCAACCTCTTTGAGACAGATAATCCGTATGAGATCGAGACGCTGCCCGAGATGATGACCTTAAAATTGCAATACGATCAGCAGCTCGAGAAGAATCGAAACGAAAGCCAGAACAATAACTTTACATGGCAGGCGATCCGGCGGCTCTTTGAACTCGACGGCGAGGAAGCCGAAAACAACTATTATCCGGAAGATTCGATCAACCGGATACTCGAGATCAACAGAAAGAGCATGCTGTATTACAACTTTTATCCGTGGGGAAGCAACTGGCCCGCAAGCAGCGGATTTATTGCGACGGTCACGGAATGGGCGGTATCCGGCAAGGCGCACCGCTATGTCCTTAATTCCAGCCTTAGTTGGTTTTCGTCTCTTTTGCTTTTAGGAGGCACGTATAACGTTCCGAGCGGTACTGCCGTAGTGCCGATCATCTCCGGGAAAGTCAGTTGGACGGATGAGCGGTGGTTTAGGGACAATTACGCGAGCGGAGACGGAGAAACCTGGCATTGGTTTTGGGGACGCCGGGGAAGTGCGGATTTGAAGCCGATTTTCCATAACATTGTCGCCGACTTTGAGGAATGGTACCGGCATATGTCAAATACACGGGATGAGGTAACGGACGAAGCGGACGATGAACTTGAGAACCTCCAGCGGATGTATGCGCCGATGCGCAGCGCCGGGTATACGGAAGAGGCGGACATCTTAATGACCTTAATGAGCAAGGTGGATGCGACAAGGCGGGCGGAGGTCTATTACAACCTGACATTGAACGACCACAACCGCCACATTTTGGGACCGACCTTAAACTATATCAACAAGGCGCTTCGAACCGGCAACGGCGAGATGGGGTTGGTGTACAAGAGCGTGTATGTGCCGAATACGGATGATTATCACTACAACCCGGACGATGCGACGATCGGCATGCTTGACGATGCGATCGCGGACTGCCAGAACGCTTACATCAAATACTCTTCGAGGGCGCTTGCTAACGGGACGACGGTGCTGACCGCAAGAGAGTACGAGGCGTCCATGAATGTCATCCAAACGGCGCAGGGAACCTCGGATTTTAACGCGGTACTTTCCGACTTGAATGTCCTCGGCGACATTTACAATATCGAGGATTCGGCGGTCATCCATAAGAACCGCGAGAATGACCTGCTTAACGACCTGATACCGCAGGCGGGCGAGAAATTTGCCGGACGCATCCATGAGAGCGTGGACAGCGACTATCAGGTATTGGCAGCGAATGAGGCGACCACCGAGG
>CAJOQZ010000094.1 GCA_905236585.1 uncultured Lachnospiraceae bacterium | reverse complement strand
CAAACTGTGCAAAGTTCGCCGAGGAAGCGATGGGCATCCAGATATTGAGGCCGTTGCCGCCATCCTGAGCCAGCATACCAAGCTCGATGATGTTGAACATATGGTGCAGACCCATGACGACCGTAAACGGATAGATCGCGCCGCACAGCAGCGAGCCGATGCCGAAGCCGACCGTAACGAGTCCTGTAAAGAAACTAAGCACCAGCGTCTCAAGCGCGGAGAACACCGGACCGATAATCGTAAAGGTCAAAAAGTACGTAACCAAAATCGTCGTAAGCGGCGTAACAAAGAGGTCGATCATTTCCGGTACGACTTTGTGCAGACGCTTTTCGATCTGCGCCATGATAAATACCGCAATGATGACCGGAATGATATGCCCCTGATAGCCGTGCCGCTGTACATGGAAAATGAAGATGTCCCAAGCCGGGATCACGCCGTCCGTCACGCCGAAGAAGTCGTTGATCGCGTCCGCGTTGCCGACGTTCCATGCGTTAAGAAGCGACGGGTCCAGCATCGCAATGCCGAGCGTCGCGCCGAGGAAGATATTCGCCCCGAATACACGCGCCGCGGAGATGCCGACCAAAATCGGCAGATACGCAATCGCCGCCACCGCGATCAGATGCAAAAATCCGTACCAGTCCGTGTCGCCGAATCCCGGAATCGCCTTTGCCAGCGCTTCCATCAGACCCATCATCAGACCGCAGGATACGATCGCCGGCAAGATCGGGACGAATACGTCGCCGAGCGCCTTGATGACCTGCCGCCAGAGCGGCGCCTGTGCCGCGGCTGCTGCCTTCACGTCCTCTTTTGTCGCAGCCGATGCACCGGTAACCGCCAGAAACTCATCATAAACCTTGTTGACCGTGCCGGTTCCGATGATGAGCTGCAGCTGTCCGCCGGACTCGAACATGCCCTGCACGCCTTCGATGTTGTCGAGCGCCTGCTTGTTGATCTTGTCGTTGTCGGCAATAACGAGGCGGAGCCTCGTCGCGCAGTGTGCCGCGGAAATCACGTTCTGACCGCCGCCAATATTCACAGCGATCTCTTCCGCGCACTTTCGATAGTCAAGTGCCATACTCCTCTCCCTTCTTTGGTGCTTTGCTTCTCATTGTTTTTGAAAACTTTTGAAACGTTCTTGAAATCGTTTTCAATTCACATTATATTATATGCTTTATGTCTGTTTTTGTAAATTGGTGGAAAGAACCAATTTTGTACGTGACATATTGTGCAAAACGCATAGGGAAAGGGTGTGGAGGATTTTTGATTATTCCGATTGAAGTGTCGATTATTATATCATCAGCGGCTATCTATTTTTTGAATAAATCACTATGTGTTCCTGTTCTTGAAAGCGTTAGAACTAATACATCATCTTCTAGATAGTAGATAAGAATCCAATCAGGCTCTACGTGAAGTTCCCGATAACCTTTCCAATCACCGCTCAATTCATGGTCGTCATATTCGTCAATCAGTCGTTTCTGTTCATCGCCTTTAGCAATAAGTCGAATAACGTTATCAATAAGACTTATATCGTATCCCCTTCTAACGGCAAGTTTATAGTCCTTCTTGAATTTTGACGACCATTTTACTCTATACTTATCATTCACTTTTTTAGTTCCTCTAACGCATCTTCTACGCTATATGCCTTTATAGCCGGATCTTTAGCGATACGTTCCGCTTCAAGCATTGCTTCCATAGTCTCCTTGTTGGGAACATCAAGATTTACATCAAAAGGAAACCCCCCTACCCTAACGGATTTTTTCAAAAAAACGTTTATCGCCGTTCCAAGCGACATACCAAGTTCATTGAACAATGCTTCGCTCTGCGCCCTTAGAGCGGGATCTATGCGGTGTGTAAAACTTGATGTTGCAGCCATATTTTGCCTCCCTGTTTTTTCATTTATTCCGTAATCAGTATATCATCATTTGTCTTACAATGTCAATCAGTCGCAAGACAATCAGCAGGGACACATTACCATTCACGACCTAACCGATTTCCTTTCACCCTTGATAAAACCGTGAATGGGGACGCAAGTT
>CAJOQZ010000093.1 GCA_905236585.1 uncultured Lachnospiraceae bacterium | reverse complement strand
TACACCGAAACCGGTTCAATTACGATGAACATTGATTTTGAAAGGATTGATGAAACGAGAATCAATTTGTATGCGCAGGTCGTCGATACCGGAATCGGAATCAAGGAAGAGGACATGAAGAAACTCTTCTCGCGATTTGAACGGATTGAGGAATCACGCAATAAGAACATCGAAGGTACGGGGCTTGGGATGAGCATCGTCCGGCAGCTCCTGCGGCTGATGGGGACGGAACTTGAGGTGGAGAGCATTTACGGCGAAGGGTCGGATTTCCATTTCAAGATCGAGCAGCAGGTGACAAAATGGGAGCCGATCGGGAACTTTACCGAAATGTATCAGGCGTCGATTGCCGGAAACGAGAAATATCGCGTTTCATTCATAGCGCCGGACGCGCAGATTTTGGTCGTGGATGATACGCCTATGAATTTAACGGTGGTAAAAGGCTTGTTAAAAGATACATTAATAAATGTGGATACAGCAGAAAGCGGATATGAAACGCTGGAAAAAGCAAAAGAATATAATTATGATATAATCTTTCTCGATCAGCGTATGCCAAAGATGGACGGAACGGAGACGCTGCACCGTTTGTGGGAACTGGAAGGGAATCGAAATCTCGGCAAGCCGGTGATCGTTTTGACCGCAAATGCGGTTTCCGGGTCAAGAGAGTATTTCTTAAAGGAAGGTTTTACAGATTATTTATCCAAGCCGATTGACAGCAGCCGCCTCGAGGAAATGGTGCAGACTTATCTCCCTCAGGAGAAAGTGATTACGGAAACGGATGGGCGGTACGCGCAGTATGTAAGCATGGGGAACAAGGACGGCGGTGCGGATGTTTCGTCCGACGGGAATGCGGCACCGTCCGGGTCGGCGTCGGATGCGGACAATAAGACGTCGCCGCTGAAAGGAATTACCAGCATCGATTATGATACGGCGATTGCAAACTGCGGCAGCGAAGATCTTCTGATGTCAGTGCTGAAAGATTTTCTGGAGGTCATTCCGGTCAAATCAGCGGACATCGCTCAGTATTTTGAACTGGGCGATTATGAGAATTACACGATTCTTGTTCATGCGCTGAAAAGTTCGTCCCGTTTGATCGGAGCGATGCAGTTATCCGAGGACGCCGCTTATCTCGAAGCGTGCGGCGACCGGGCGAAGGAAGGCGACGGCGCGGCGGCTAGTGAGATCGCGGAGCGCACGCCGGGGCTTTTGAAACTGTATCGTTCCTACTATGACAAATTGACGCCGTTGGTGCTCGGAGCGGACGATACGGATGCCCGTCCGCTGATCGATGAGGAGCAACTTGCCGAGGCGTTCGGCGCGGTTCGGGAGTTTGTGGAGGCGTTTGATTTTGACAGCGCGGACGACGTGATGACGATGCTGTCCGATTACCGGATGCCGGATGAGCAGGCAGAGAAGTTTTTGCAGATAAAAAAATATCTGTCGGCGGTTGACAGAGAGCGACTTCTTACGATACTATAGTAGGCATGGAAAAAAGGGTTTTACTGATTAGCGCGGGCAAGAGCTTCATGGTGAATGCTATGGTTAAGAACATGACCGAAGAGGCGTTCGACGTGGTGCTTGGCTCACCGAAGATCAATGATTTCAACAAAATGGACAACCGTCCGAAGATCGTTCTTGTCTATATGGATAAGAATGTTGACGAGATGGCGGAGTTTTTGGTATATATCCGGGATCTTTTGGTAGAGGACGATGAGGCGGTGAAACTGTATCTGATCGGCAACGAGGAGGAGATCGATCAGGCGAAGAAGTGCCTGTCGGATTCGGAGCGGTTCGTATCGGGAACGTTTTTGCGTCCGCTGAATGTGAAGGAACTATGCGAGCGGCTGGAAGGGATTATGCGGGACGAAGAAAAGTCGGAGAAGAAAAAGCATATTTTGGTGGTTGATGACGACGGGACGATGCTTCGCACGTTAAAATTGTGGCTGTCGGACAAGTATCATGTCTATATGGCAAATTCCGGGACGAACGCGATTACGCTTTTGGCAAAAAAACAGGTGGATCTGATCCTGCTCGACTATGAGATGCCGGTGATCGACGGACCGAAGGTCCTGGAGATGATCCGCAGCGAGCCGCAGACGGCGGACACGCCGGTGATGTTTTTGACGGCGAAGAATGACAAGGAGAGCGTCCTGTCCGTGATGGCTCTGAAGCCGGAGAAATATTTGTTAAAAACTATGCCCCCCGACCAGTTGATGGCGGAGATTGAAGGTTTTTTCGAGAAGAGAGAATAGTTTGGTGCGACGAGCGGATATGGCGGATTTCAAGCCCATTGAACTACTAACGTTCAATGGGAGGCAGACGCGCCGCGCGGCATAAGTAGGCGGATATGGCGGAATTGGCAGACGCGCCAGATTTAGGTTCTGGTGGGATACCCCGTGCAGGTTCAAGTCCTGTTATCCGCACTTAATGGCGCGAATATGATCACAAGTCGGTGTTCATATCTCGCGCCATTTTCCGTAGTAATATTTTTTTGTTGACAAAACCGAACGGGTTTGGTAGTCTGTTATAAACCGATGAGGAAGAGTGAGTAGACCTTACCGCTTTCCTATGAGCGAGCCGCCGGTGGTGCGAGGGTGGCAGGTAATGTAAGTGTTGAATGGACTTCCGAGGGCAATCAGAAAGGAACACATATTATTTTTCCGAGTATGTGCGCCGGGGCGAGGGTTCCCCGTAATCAAAGACCGGCGTATGATGGTACGCGTTGAGAGGGCGTCGGCATGACGTCAAGCCGGGTGGCACCGCAGGAGAAGTACAATCCTGTCCCAGCAATTTTTTTTGCGGGACAGTTTTTTTATGTTCCGCAGGCATAAAGGAGGTTTGCGCAGACTCCTTATGCGGTTGTAAAAAAGGTGTTATGAAGAGGAGCGTAAAGAAATGAAAAAGAGAGTGCTATCAATGATACTTGCGGCGGCAATGATGTTTTCTTTTGCCGCATGTGGCAGCAATTCCGGGCAGGGAAACGAGGCAGTTGTCAATGACGGGACTTCCGTCGGAGAAGGAACCGCAGATGCGTCGGGCGAAGACGACGGGGATGAGGCGGTTTTTTCCGTCGGCATCTGCAACTATGTCGACCATGCGTCGTTAAATCAGATCGTTGAAAACGTGGAAGAACGGCTGGAGGAACTTGGAACCGAAAAAGGCGTGCGGTTTGAAGTCAAGTATGACAACTGCAACGCGGACGCGAACGTAATGGATCAGATCATTGCGAATTTTATCGCGGATGACGTAGATCTGATGGTCGGCGTGGCGACGCCGGTGGCAATGGCGATGCAAGCGGCAACCGAGGACAACGGCATTCCGGTTGTTTTCGCGGCGGTGTCCGATCCGGTTGCGGCGGAACTGGTGGATTCGCTGGAGGCGCCGGGTGCGAACATCACGGGGACGTCGGATTTTCTGGATTCCAATGCGATCATGAACCTGATTTTCGCGGCAAACCCGGATGCATCCAAAATCGGTTTATTATATGACGTCGGACAGGATTCTTCGGCGACGCCGATTGCGGATGCGAAAAAATATTTGGAGGATAAAGGCATCTCCTATGTCGAGCGCACCGGAACGACGGCGGACGAAGTGACGCTTGCGGCGCAGGCGCTCGTAGCGGACGGAGTGGATGCGGTATTTACGCCGACCGACAACACGATCATGAATGCGGAACTGGCAATCTATGAGACGCTTGCACAGGCGGGAATCCCGCATTATACCGGAGCGGATTCCTTTGCGCTAAACGGTGCGTTCTTAGGCTACGGTGTCGATTACGCAAACTTAGGCGTTGAAACGGCGGACATGGTGGCGCAGATCCTTGTTGACGGCGAAGATACGGCGACAATGCCGGTTCGGACATTTGACAACGGCACGGCGACGATCAATACGGAAACGGCGGAGGCGATCGGATATGATTTGGATGATATGAAAACCAAATTTGAGCCGTACTGCACGCAGATCGTAGAAATCAAGACGGCGGAGAACTTTGAATAAAGTCGGCTCATGGGCGTGCAAACTGCGGAACAATCCGTGAATCACCCATTATTGCTCAAATCATTTATATAAAAAAAGGATATGTATCATGACATTTCTTAGTCTTGCACAGACGGCGATGGAACTGGGACTGATCAGTTCCCTGACCGTACTGGCGCTGTTCCTTAGTTACAGCATGCTAAATGTATGTGACCTATCCACCGACGGCTGCTTCACATTGGGGGCAGCCGTCGGCGCGGTGGTTGCATTGGCGGGGCATCCATATCTGTCGCTGCTGGCGGCGATGGGGGCGGGCGTCCTTTCCGGGTTCGTCGTTGCCCTCTTGCAGACAAAGATGGGTGTTGACAGTCTGCTTGCCGGGATAGTTGTTAATACAGGATTATATTCTATCAATATCGCGGTAATGGGGAATGCATCGTTGCTGAATTTGAACCGTACAGAGACGGTTTTTACAAAATTAAAGGATGCCTTAACAGGAACGCTGCTACGGGAACAGTATAAACTTATTGTCGCGGTGGTTGCGGTCGTGCTGGTGATCGCGTTTTTGTCGGTGTTTTTATCGACCCGTCTCGGGCTTGCCATCCGCGCCACCGGCAACAACCCGGATATGGTGCGTTCGTCTTCGATTGATCCGGTTTTTACGACGATTGTGGGTTTATGCGTCGCGAACGCATTTACCGGGCTGTCGGGCTGCCTCCTTGCGCAGTCCCAGAAAAGCGTCAATATCGACATCGGTTCGGGTATGGTGACGATCGCGCTGGCGTCTCTGCTGATCGGCAATGCATTCGCCGGACGGGGGAATATTCCGCTTCGTGCCTGCGGCGCCGTTCTAGGGGCATTTATTTTCCGGCTGGTCTATACGATTGCGCTGCGTTTTCAGATGCCGGCGTTCATGTTGAAACTTGTGTCATCTGTAATTGTCGTTCTTGCAATCGCCGGTCCCTACCTCAAGGGTCAGATGCCGGAATGGAAACGGCGGATGCTCCATAAATCCAATACTTCCGACGGAACGGAGGTGGTCTGATGCTGCATGTTTCGCATATTAAAAAGACGTTTGACCCGGGGACGGCGAGTGAAAAAGAGGCACTGAGGGATCTGTCTTTAGATGTGAAAAAAGGCGATTTTATCTCGATCATCGGTGCAAACGGCGCCGGAAAGTCGACGCTTTTTGCGGCGATCGCGGGTTCTTTTTTGACGGACGGCGGGAGCATCGTTTTGGACGGAGAGGATATTACGCTGCAGTCCGAGCATAAGCGGGCGAAAAAGATCGGGCGGCTATTTCAAGATCCGATGCGCGGCAGCGCGCCGGGAATGACGATAGAGGAGAATCTGGCGCTTGCGGCAATGAGCGGCGGATGGTTGTCAAGGGTGTCGGCGGCGGAGAAAAAGACCTTCCGTGAACGCCTAAGCCGCTTGGACATGGGATTGGAGGATCGGATGCATCAGCCGGTCGGTCTGCTTTCGGGCGGGCAACGGCAGGCGCTGACGCTGATGATGGCGACATTCTGCCCACCGAAACTGCTTCTTTTGGATGAGCATACGGCGGCGCTTGACCCGGCGACGGCGGAAAAAGTGCTGGACATAACCCGGGAGATTGTGGAGGAAAATGGGCTTACATGCCTGATGATTACGCACAATATGCAGTCCGCGCTGGATTTGGGCAACCGGACGCTGATGATGGATCAGGGGCGGATCATTTATGATATATCCGGCGAAAAACGGGACGGACTTGAGGTTTCCGATCTTTTGGTTTTGTTCAAAGAAGCGGTCGGAAAGGAACTGGATACGGATCGGATTTTGCTGGGATAGGAACGGCGGATTTTTATTTTTTCGCCATCGTCAGGTAAGAAGGGATGAACATGCGGATTATAGATTTTCATACGCATACGTTTCCGGAAAAAATCGCGGAGCGCACGATAGAAGGGCTGAGCCATAAGTCGCGGACGATGCCTTTTTCGGACGGAACGGAAGCCGGATTGATTGAAAAAATGAAAAAGGCGGGCATCGAACGCTCGGTGGTTCTGCCGGTTGCGACAACTTCAAAGCAGGTGGAAAAGGTCAATGACGCTTCTGCGCGCTTAAATGAGGAGCGGGCCGTGGACGGCTTGTATTCGTTCGGGTGCATGCATCCCGATTATGAGGGTTACAGGAAGGAACTGGCTCGAATCAAGGCTTTGGGATTTAAGGGAATCAAACTACACCCGGTTTATCAGGGCGTGGCGCTTGATGACATCAGAAACCTTAACGTTATCGACCGTGCGGCGGAACTCGGGCTTGCCGTGGTTACGCATACCGGCTACGACGTCGGCTATCCGGGAGTCGATCTCTGCTCGCCGAAAAGGGCGCGGCATGTCATTGATACGATAGGGGAGTTTCCGTTTGTTCTGGCGCATATGGGCGGCTGGATGCAGTGGGATGAGGTGCCGGAGTATCTGGCGGATACCTCCTGTTATCTGGATACGGCTTTTTCCACCGGGAAAATGACGCCGCGAAAAGAAGTCGGCGAACTGCATTTTCCTGTGCAAATGCTGGACAAGGAAGAGTTCTTAAAACTTCTTTCAATTTTCGGTTCAAAGCGAATACTCTTCGGGACGGACAGTCCGTGGTCGGATGCCGCGACGGAAATTGCGTTTATCGAGAATCTGCCGATTTCAGAAGAGGAGAAGAGGGATATCTTTTACAATAACGCGCAGGAGATTCTTTGATTTGTTTGATTTGTTATGATTTTTCTCTTGACAAATTCATGCATATTTAGTATTTTATATAAGTGCTTGATTTTTAGCGCGAAATGCTTCGCTAGCTCAGTTGGTAGAGCACTTCACTCGTAATGAAGGGGTCGTCCGTTCAAGTCGGATGCGAAGCTGAAATAAATAATAGTCACGCCGACAGGTGTGGCTATTATTTATTTTATTTTTCCCATCTTTTTACGGCGACCTCAGTCCATTACAAGTGCCCCACTCGTAATGAAGGGCGCTGCACGTCCAGTGGACGTGCGTTTAGCGCCGACCGGAGCAAAGCGGAGACTGCGGTCGTCCGGTGGACGACGCTGCGAAGCAGCAGCGCCGACCGAGCCGGAAGGCGAGACCGCGTGTTTAGTGCCGACCGTCGCACGACATCCAGTGGATGTCGGTTTTGCGACGACCGAAGTGAAACGGAGACGCGGAGCGGAGACCATCCGTTCAGCGGCAGCAGCGACAACTAACCTAAAAAAGCCCTTGATACTACCATATCGGGGGCTTTCTTGTATAATAAACGTAATACGAACTCCCTACCTCCGAACCACATTGAGCAGAATCCTCTTTTGCGTCAGCCTAAAGTCTGTTCTTTCGTTGACCACCTTACGGCAGTAATCCGGTTTCTCCTGCATGGCGGCGGTCATGTTTTCCAGATCCGCAATGATCTGGGGGTCATTCTCCTCGGCAAGAAGGAGGAAGGCGTCCTCCGTCATTCGCATGGACCTTACCGCGTACAGCCGCTTATTCTCTTCGATTTGCTTATCATCCGTCAGGAGATTGATATCATACAGGATCATGGGATTGCGGCTTGCAACGCAGTCAATCTCGTCCGCAATGCGGATCAATGCCGCAAGGTAGGGCAGACATACGGTATTGCCGTTCGGCAGCCTGTAATCCGCCGGGTACTCCGTTTCGTCAAAGAGGTCGGTCTTCCGATGACCTCTCGATACCTGCCGGACGCAATAGGCATGCTCCGGCGTGGGGATATCATACAACTCGGCATATTTTTCGATATAAAGCGCACTGAATTCGTGATGATAGGTACGGACAAAATCCGCATGGGTATCATTCGGGTGCTCCTTAAAATATGCCTTAGCGCCAAGTGCGCGGCTAAATTCCTCGCAGTCCTTTTCGCTGATCCCCATGCCGACGTCATGCAGATAGCAGGCAACCAGAAGAATATAGATCTCATCGGCATTCAGTTTCTTTATCTGCTTTTCCCCGATCAAACGGTTGCAGGAATCGATCACCGTCAGGCTGTGGAGTTCCGAATGATCGGTATATTCCGGGAAAAGAGCCCTGTATTTCGCCAGTACATTCTGGGAAACGAAGGCAACGTCCTTAAATCTCTGGTGGAGTCCCTTATCCAGCCTAAGAAGCGTTTTTTCAAGGAGAAAATCCGTTGACTCGACTTCCGCGAGGTTTTCTTCACGCACCGTAATGTTAAGGACGTTGAGCCCCAAAAGATTCTGGTATGAAATATCCGAGGCGATCTTCTGAACCATCCGGATGCCGATGTTGCCGGACTCTTCGCTGTCGGTGATCATGTCCGCCATTTCCACGGGATCAAACGGTGCGCAGTCGTCCTTGATCCGTAAAAGGATATCGCCCTGCTTGTAGACGGTTTTGATATTTAAGGCGTGATTTTTTCCGTCAGCCGTAAAGCCGTGGTCGACAACGTTCCCTGCCATTTCCTCCAGGCAGAGCGCGGAATACATCGCTGCCTTTTTCCCCAGCCCGTGCTCTTCGCAGAATTTCTGAACGACCTCCGAAGAATCCGCCACATCATTGATATCCCGTATCGGAATATCCAAGGCATCCTCCGGCGCAGCGCCAAAGCCGGGCTTTAAGAACAAAGCCTCGTCAAAATTCCGCGGCAGCCGCTTCCAGTATATGACATTGTAAAGAGGAACCGTCAATATCGTCAAAACGATTCCGATGGGGTTTGCAATCCATACGCCAACAGCGCCGAGGACCGGCGCTAATATGACCGACGGAATGACCATGGAGAAAAAACCGTCAAAAATCGACTGAATGTTTACAAAAAGGAAATGCCCCGCTGCCTGAAGATAATTTGTAAATATCTGGCAGATAAAAATCAGCGGTATGCAGAAGCCGAAGATCATGAAGAGCAGTTTCGTAAGGCGATAAACATTGGATGTGGGATCGGTAAAAAATATGCTTGTAAGCATCGGCGAGATCAAAAGGATCACGATCGCCAGTATCACGGAAAGAAACAGCCCCCTGGTCATGGCAATTTTCATAATGTCTTTTATGGACTTCTTGTCTTCCTCGCCTACAAATATACTGACAAGCGTGCGGACGATGGCGCCGTTCCCCAGACAGTAAGCAAGCAAAATGCCGTTGATCATGCTGTAGGAGGACATGGCTGACAAGCCGTCGTTGCCGGAATAGACCAGAAGGAGACGATTGATCACCATGCCTCTTACGGACAGGCAGAACAAAAGAAGCGCTCCGGGAATGCCGATCAGGATCAGTCTTCCCAGATCACCCCACAGGGTCTTTTTGATATGATAATGCAGCCGCGCCTTCCCGGTAAAATAGTAAGGCACAAGGATCAGAAAATAGACAAGGTTGCTTAAGGAGGTTGCGAGCGCAAGCCCCCAGACGCCCATCCTTAACACGCCGACCATAAGGACGTCCATTGCGACATTGGTTATGATCATTCCCGCGATGCCGATATAGCCCCTTTTGTCCTGCCTCTCCAACTGCAGAAATGAGGCGATCTGCTGCGCAAGCATCATTGGCAGGATTCCGAAGGAATATCCGATGATATAGGTGACAAGGCTCGGCTTAAGTTCTTCGCTCGCGCCAAGGATATCTGCGATCAATGCCGGCGCACCGAGACAGGCGGCGGTAAGGATCAGAGCAACGGCACAGGTCACCGTCAGGTTTAAGGCGAAGATTCCTTCCGTTTTCTCAAGGTCGCCCTTTCCCATATATCTGCCGCAGAGTACGGAGGTACCGCCAAGGAGTACCGAGCCGGTCGCCTGAATGATTTGGCACATGGAGAAAAACAGTCCGATCACGCCTACCGTGGATGGATCGATAAACCGTCCCGCCATCGCTCCGTCGACGATAGTGTTGATGGAACCCATGGCAAATATCAGTATCTGCACGGGAAGCATGTGAAAAAACAATTTGCTCAATAGTTCATTTGAGGTTCCGCTGCCTATGCTTTTCATCCTATATTCCTCTCTTTGCCGCCTGTTTTTGCCAAAGTCAGGTTTTTCCCATATGCTGATTTTTTGTTATCCTTCACCCGCAAAAAGTTAATCTCCGCCGAATCTCCGGCTTCCCTTTTTATTCCGCTTCACATGGTAGAGCATCTCGTCCGCTTCATTCATCAGAAGGTCGAGATTGTTCTCCGTATCCCCGTCGATGACGAAAGTCTTGTAGCCGATGGAAATGGAAAGGGTATATACAAGGTCGTGCGAGGCGTTGAACGCGTCCATGTGCTCCTCAACGCGTTTTGCGATCTTTGGAGCATCTTGTGTGTCGCTTAGAATGGAAAACGCGACAAACTCATCGCCGCCCTGCCTTGCTAAAAGGTCGGAGCCTCTGAAGCAGGAGGACAGGATCTCGGCGGTGTTTTTGATGGCTTCGTCGCCGACCTCATGACCGTGCGTGTCGTTGATCGCCTTTAAGCCGTCAAGGTCGAGATAGAAGACAGCGGCGGTCTTTTCGAGGTTGTTTTTGATGCGGATTCCGGTGGTAAGCAGAAAGCCGCGGCGGTTATAAAGCCCGGTCAGTTCGTCCATCTGCGCCTGATTGGTAAGGAGGACGTTGTTTTCTTTTAACAGGGCGACCATGGACTGCTGGTAATCGATCATCTGCAGATGCTTGATCGCGTAACTGATTAAAAGAATGATGGCAAGCTGCTGTTCAAAGTCCAAGGAATCTCCGTCGAGAACCACAAAGCCGCTGACTTCGCCGGCTGCAATCAAAGAGGAGACGGTAATCACGTCGGGGAGCGTATCGTCGCCGTCGGTATGCCGGACGATCTCGGAAATGGGAATGCTTTTTTCCGGGGAGGAGGTATCAATGCCGCGCTCGGAAAGAAATCCCTTGGGAAGAACCCTGTCGGGCATGATGATGCGCTCTTTTCCGGCGTACGTGATGGCGTTCTCAAAGATACATATCCGTGCGTAAGGCACGCCGAGTTCCTTTATGTCGCTGAGGATGCGCTCAAACGTCTTCCGCCGCTCATCTTCGGAAAGGGCGTCGTCGACGATCTGGATGGTGTCCATCTCCATTTCGGCAAGTTTGCCGATGTCGAAAGCGTGCTGGTTATAGAATATCTTCGTAATCTGCAAATGCGCGTGCGCCGCCTGATCGCTGACCCACGCCTGCGAGTCCTTCTTCGCAACCGTGCGCAGGGCGTGAATAAAGTTGTCGATGGTGGTCTGAAATCCCGGCAGTGAAAAATACGGCTGGGTCTGCTTGTTCCCCAAAAGGTCGGCGATCATCTGGTTGGAAACCAAATGCACCGGTTCGGAAGGAGACGCGTTATGCTTTGCATAGGCATCCCTTGCGGCATTGCAGAATTTTGTCATATTGTCATAAAACAGTTTGGAAATGGAACCTTCCGCCGCGGAATAGGAGGTTTGGACAAATTCACGGATGATGGCGTCCATGTTGATGGGGCTTTCGCTAAGCCATTTTACGAAAAACTCTTCCGCGCTTAAGGAGTTCTCGCCGCAGGAGCCGCGGTTGATGAACGTGCTGCGCAGGATGTCGTTTTCCTGCGGGAGTCCTTCTATAAGCCGTACCGCCTCGTAGCCCGCCATATAGCCTAAGTCGTAGCCGGTTGCGTGTACGGTGGAAAGCGCGGGCGCGGCGTGAATCGATTCAGCGATGTCGTCGTACCCGGTAACCGCGATGTCCCGTCCCGCCCGAAGTCCCCGCTTGGCAAAAACGCGGTAGACCGCAAGGGCGATCTCGTCACAGGCGCAGGCGATTGCCTCGATATCGTCGTTTGCGTCAAGAAGACGCTCTACAACGTCGTCGCACTTGCCGTTGTATACGCCTCTGGTAAAAAGCCGTTCGGGTGCCTCAAGTCCATGGGAGCGCATCTCGTCAAAGTAGACGCCTTCACGGATTTTGGCGGAATTGGAGTATTCCGGGCCGCTGATGAATGCGATTTTTCGATAGCCGTGATCTTCAATCAGATGACGGATGCAGTCGCGCATCCCGGATTCGTTGTCCTTGTCAATGCTCCGATAGCCCGGAAGCCGCCGTTCAAGGACGAGCGTTTTCTTCGGGTCCAACCGGTGGATCAGATTCAAGGAACGGTCGGCGACGTTATTCAACGATCTGTTCGGATATTTGGCGGTCTGCTGCATGCAGAACTGATAGATCATTCCGGCGGG
>CAJOQZ010000092.1 GCA_905236585.1 uncultured Lachnospiraceae bacterium | reverse complement strand
GGGGCGAGCCTGTTTTCCCCGACGATTACGACGGTGGCAAGAGATTACGGCGGGATCGTAGCAAAAGCGATCGACCATGTGATTGCGGCGGCGGATGGCGAAGAGACGGCAAAAGATACAGCGGCGCCGCATGAACTGATGCTCCGCGAATCCTGCGGCTGCTTTATCCATACGGCTTCATCCGATCATGCGACAAGCAAAAAATACACGGACATGATGCGCGCCATTCATCCCAAGGGAATGTCCGTCGGCGAGCGGATGGGGGAGATGTTCGACGCGGAGAGTCTGCCCGATCTGTTGAACCGGGTGGAGCACAGCGCGGCAATCTTTGGAACCGAACGGTTTTATGTCTGCCTGAACGCGGATTATTTCGACGGCTTTGTCCATATCGACACGTTCAGCCATAAGAGGGGATATTCGAAGAACGTCCATTTGGTGGCGGCGTATCCGCAGCATAAAAAACCAAACGCCGAACACATATATGCGACCTTTGACCGGAGCGAACTCCTGCCGGAAGAAATATCGGATGACGCATCGTTTTTCATTTATTATCCTCTGCATTTTCGGACGTTTTCGATCGGCTATATCGCGGTGAACTATACGTCGGGGTACTTAGCGACCAGCAGGGAGGAGTCGTCGTTTTTGATGCTTGCGATGGCGTTTGAAAATCTGCGCAAGCATGCGGAGACGAAGAAATTAAATGCGCAGCTCGAACATTTGTACGTCAAGGATTCCTTAACCGGCGTCTACAACCGCTTCGGTCTGGAGAACGAGGGAATCGAATTATATGAGAAATTAAAAAAAGAAAATCAGACGATCGAGATTTTCTTTGTCGATATCGACGATATGAAGGCAATCAACGACACCTACGGACATGACGCGGGAGATCAGAGCATCGTCCAGACAGCCGGGATCTTGGAGCGGTCGACGATCGCCCTAAACGCGATGGAACATTCCTTTATCATGCGCTACGGCGGGGACGAGTTCATTGTCTTTGGAACCGGTTTAGGGGAGCGGTTCAAACAGGAGATTCAAAATGCGGTAGCGCTTATGAACCGGGAAGCGTTCACGCCCTTTACCCTGTCCTTAAGCGTCGGCATGATTACGGCACAGCCGGGGGCGCAGGGCGAGATCACCGATTACATTCAGGCGGCGGATAGGCAAATGTACGAGATTAAGCGGGCAAAAAAGGAAAAACGGTCGGTTACCCAGTAGGAAAAAGGGGGGCGAAGGATGATCCGACAGCATAATTATCACTGCACCAATCCCGTGCAGTTGCAAAAAGCAATAAAAACCATCTTAAAGTCACGGGAATACCATACGGCAAAAACTGTCTTTCTCCAGGTTCTTACCGAATTTTGGGGGCGCAACATGATCGACGCGAATCTTCGGATGATCCATAAGATGCTCCCGAAAGCAGTAATCGCGGGAATGACGAACTTAAACCGTGAGATATATTCCTTTGCGCCGAATGCAATGGATAATCTGCGAAGCAGGACGTCGTGCGTCATCAACGTCATGTATTTTGAGGAAAGCGAAGTATGCGTCCATGCGTTTGACTGCAAAAAAGTAACGCCGCTGATTGCCGGGGGATATATGGCGAGCATCCTCGCGGATGAGGAGGACGCAAAAGGCGTTCTGTTAATGACGGCGTTTCCCGGGATTGCCGTAGACGATTATCTGACGATGGCGGCAGACGGAATGGTTCCGTTTTTCGGCGCGAACGGCGCGGCAAACCATGAACTCAAGGAGATGAAATTCACCAGGCGGTGCCGATGCGTGGACGTTAATTTAGACGGCTTCGGAAGTTTCGTATATTATGTTGAGAAGGATAAGCCGGTCATATTAAGCAAAGGCTTTTTGAATGTCATCTTCAAAGGGGAATCTTTACATATCCGAACCGACTATGATTTCGGCTGGACCGCGATCGGTAAGAAGATGCTGGTTACGGATGTGGAGGATAACCATCTCGTCCATACGATAGACGGGCAGCCGGCGTCATATATTTATAAAAAATACCTTGGGTTAAATTACGACCAGCTTCTGCTTGAAAATGTGGCGGAATTTCCTTTTGTCATGCAAAGGGGAAGCCGTCTGATTGCGCGGACGGGCTACCGGGTCGTCGACAACGAGGATGCGCTTTTCTTTAACTCGCCTATTGTGGAAGGGGAGGAACTGCGCCTTAGTTACGGCAATCCGGATCAGATATTTGAGGAAAGCAGCCTCACCGCAGAGCGGGTGGTGGATTTCGGAGCGCAGGGGCTGATCCTGGCGGCGTGCGGCAATCGAAGCGTTCTTTTAGGCGAGGATGTATCCATTGAGCATAATATGTTCCGCGACGCGGTTCCCGCATTTGCCATGCTGCACGGAAACGGGGAAATTCTTTTCGACAGCGAGGGCGGCGGTGATCTTGCTTCGGTGATCATTTCTGCGGCGTTCCGGGAGGGAGACTGCAACAAAGAGGAGACGTCGGCAGCGGCAATGAACTTTCGGCAGGCGTGTCCCTATCGGTCGCGGCGGACCGTGCCGCTGGTGCGGCGGCTGCTTACATTTCTTTCGGCGACGTCTTCCGAACTTGAAGAGGCGGTAGAGGACGCGAACGCGGCGAACGCGGCGAAGACCATGTTTTTATCCAGCATATCCCATGAGATCCGTACGCCGATCAACGCGGTCTTAGGATTGGACGAGATGATTCTTCGCGAGTCGAGGGAAAAGGACATTCGGCGCTACGCGCTCGACATCCAAAATTCGGGGCGGACGCTTTTGTCG